>CAZAYE010000068.1:0-9854 GCA_964489255.1 uncultured Enterobacteriaceae bacterium | reverse complement strand
CGCCAGTCGCCGCGTAGTCTCTGACTCGGCGATATCAGAACCACTGACTTGGTACCCGAGATTGAGCAGCACCTCGGCGATGCCGCTCATGCCAATTCCTCCGATCCCGACGAAGTGGATACGGCGGTTTGTGTCAAACAGCACCTGCCCCTCTTTACCGTTTAAGGTTCCAGGTTCCTGGTTCAACGTTGAACGTCCAACTGCTACTGACATGAGGCCTCCAGATCTAGCCGGTAAGAAGGTGGTAAACACGCGAGACACTCGCGCATCACCGCCGCAGTTGCGTCCGGATGACCAAGCGTCACGGCAGCGCGCGACATGGCTTCGAGCAGTTGCCGATCACTCGTGAGTGTTTCAATGACCGCGCCTAAGCGCTCGGGGGTCAGTTCGGCATCAAGAATCATCCGGGCAGCGCCGGCCTGGACCAAGACTTCAGCATTCGCCCGCTGATGATCGTCAACCGCATACGGATAGGGAATCAGAATAGATGGCTTCCCGAAGGCAGTCAGTTCAGCGAGCGTCATTGCTCCAGCCCGGCATACCACCAAATCGGCGGCCGCGTACACTTCCTGCATGTTGTCAATGAAAGGAACGATGGTGGCCCCCACACGTAAACGGGTGTACGCCGCCTTCACTTCCTCGTAGTCAGCCTTACCAGTCTGATGAATGACCTTCAGGCTCTTGCCCAGGGTGGCTACGGCCTGGGGCACGATCTGGTTGAGACGACGCGCACCCGCACTGCCGCCAAAGATCAACAAGGTAAACTCAGCCGCTGGGGTAGCAGTGTGTAGGTGGGGGGCCAGACTCCTCCAGCGCACTGGACTGCCAGTGCACACGGCTTTCTGTGAGGGAAAGAACTGAGCGGTCCGAGGAAAGCCGACACACACCTTAGTGGCCAATCGGCCTAAGAGTCGGTTTGTGAGTCCAGGAATCACATTGGGCTCAAGCAGGACACAGGGCACACGTCTGACCCATCCGACCAATACCGTAGGACCAGAAGCGTAGCCGCCGATACTGAAGATCAGATCGGGGGCAAACTCACGCACCACATTCCAGGCTGCCTTCAGCCCCCACAACGCTGCCCAAAGAGCACGCACGATCCCTCGCCAGTTTCGGCCACGCAACTGCTCCCCTGGAATGAGCCGCAACGCGAAACCCAGCTGCGGGATTATCTCTTTCTCCATGCCGCTTGCTGTGCCAACAAATAACACCTCAGCCCCCGCGTCACGTCGCGCAGCCTCAGCCACGGCAATGCCTGGGAAAAGATGCCCTCCGGTACCACTGGCGGCGAGCAGCAGACGTATCCCCCTAGGCATAGAGCCGATTCTCCTTGGGAATCTCACGAGAAAGGCTCAGGAGCATTCCTACATACACTAAGGCCATGACTAAGGATGAACCCCCATAGCTGATAAACGGTAGCGGCAATCCCTTGGTTGGAAGCATGCCGAGCACAACCGCCATATTGAGGCCAGCCTGACTCACCAAAAGAAAGGTGTAGCCAAAAGCGAGCAGCCGACCAAAGAGGTGAGGATGACGCACGGCAATGCGCAATCCACGCACTCCCAACAACAGGAACAGAGACAGAATGCTCACTGTCCCCCACAGGCCGGTCTCCTCGCCGACCACGGCAAAGATGAAGTCAGTGTGCGCCTCTGGCAGGTAGAACATTTTCTGCCGACTTTCTCCAAGGCCAACCCCTTTGATCCCACCCGCACCAAAGGCCAGGAGCGATTGATTGAGCTGGTAGCCTTTCCCTTGTTTGTGGGCAGCTGGATTGAAAAAAGAGTCCAGACGGTCACTCCGGTAACTGGCTGTCCCAATAGCACAGACCAGCAGCACCAAGCCGCCAGCGGTCAGGAGAGCAAGATGATGCAGGCGTGCGCCGGCGACAAAGAGGAAGATGAAGAGGGTCAGGCCGATAAATGCTGCTCCTCCCAAGTCAGGTTCCAAAAGGATCAACGCGACCGCTGTGCCGACGATCAAGAGGGCAGGAAGGAGACCAAAAGCAAAGCTCGTAATGCGGTTGGCTTTCTTGGTCAGAAAGTGCGCAAGATACAGCACTATCGCCCCTTTCGCCAGTTCTGAGGGTTGAAAATTGAGAGGTCCTAGGTCGATCCAGCGACGCACTTTCCCCTGCGCCACCCCCGGCACCAAGACAATGAGCAGCCCAAGAAATGCGAGGGCAAGAACAGGATAGGCAAGACGACGATAGACAGCCGAAGAAACCGAAGTTGCGGCAATAAGGCCGACACTCCCGAGCACGAGGGCAATTTGATGCTTCCACACGAAACGGTACGGATCCCCAAAATGCTCGAACGCGTAGAAATAGGTCGTGTTGAAGACCATGACCTCGCCGACCAATAAAAGCAACGCGACCGCCAAGAGGAGCCACAGGTCAATGGGCCTGCGCTGCTCCAATAAAGCCGTAGTGCCGGGTAGGACAGTTGTCATAACACCTCAACCGATGAACAAGGAAACGTTCGATGAACAAGGAAACGTTATTGCCACCTCCATGAGCCTTTCAGCGTAATTTCAGTGTACTGAGTGCGCCCAGTGCACAGATAATCGACACAATCCAAAACCGGACAATAATCTGCGGTTCGGGCCATCCCAGTAATTCAAAATGGTGGTGCAGGGGAGCCATGCGGAAGATCCGTTTGCGCCGGAGTTTGTACGACGCCACCTGAAAAATGACGGAAATGGCCTCAACCACAAAAACTCCACCTGCGAGAATCAGCACGATTTCTTGTTTACTGATAAGCGCCACTATTCCCAACGCTGCTCCCAGAGCCAGCGAACCTACGTCCCCCATGAACATCTGCGCCGGATACGCATTGAACCAGAGAAATCCCAGTCCAGCTGCGACCAAGGCGCCACAAAACACAGCCACCTCGCCAGCTCCGGCGACATAGCTGACCTGCAAATACTCCGCGATCCTCACGTGACCGCTGACATAGGTAAAGATCGCGTAGGTAAAACCTGTCGTCATAACCGGTCCGATGGCGAGGCCATCGAGCCCGTCGGTAAGATTCACGGCGTTAGAAGCGCCCACCAAGACGAGGGCAGCAAAAGGCACATAGAACCATCCCAAGTTCAGTCGCACCTCCTTGAAGAAAGGAACCGGCACCGTGCTGTCAAATCCCGACAGGACGAGTAACAGTAACGCCGCTCCAGTGGCGAGCACAAACTGCGCCGCAAGTTTCTGCCTCCCGGTCAGACCAAGAGAGTTACGATGCCTGAGCTTCCGGTAATCATCGGCAAAACCAATCAGACCAAAACCGAGCGTGACCCCAAGAGCCAGCCACACGTAACGGTTCGTCAGGTCAGCGAGCAAAAGAGTCGCCAGCATGAGAGAAAGAAGAATGAGCGCCCCACCCATCGTTGGGGTCCCAGCCTTGCTTTGGTGAGAGACTGGCCCTTCCGGACGAATCTGCTGGCCAATCTGCGAGGCCGTTAAACGAGCGATCAACCACGGTCCGAAAAGAAACGATACGCTCAATGCCATGATCGCAGCGAGAAGCGCGCGGAACGTGATATAGCGAAACACGTTGAACGCTGAGTACGTCGTATGCAGAGGGTACAGAATGGCGTACAGCATTAGGCTTTCCCGCTGAGGCGAATAAAAAAAATAATGAGAGAGGGGAGCATGCGCGTCAGCTCCGTTCTTCACCATACACTACCCTGAGGTAGTTGCGGACCTCTTCTCGGTCATCGAAATGATACTTGGTGGTGCCGATGATCTGATAGTCCTCGTGTCCTTTGCCAGCGATGACCACCACATCTCCTGGCCGTGCCCCAGCTAAGGCGGTACGGATTGCCAGGCGTCGATCGGCAATCACCAAATACCCCTGTCGGAGCGTCGCGATTGCCTCGTTATCCACGACCTTTCGTTGCCCAGCGTGCACCAAGCCGGCTTCAGCTTCTGCGATGATTCGTAATGGCTCCTCGGTACGCGGATTATCAGAAGTCAGAATGACGACATCGCTGAGACGACCGGCTGCTTCTCCCATGAGCGGCCGTTTCCCTCGGTCGCGATCCCCACCACAGCCGAACACGGTGAGGAGCCTCTTTACCGTCAACTGACGCACAGAGCGAAGGACTTGCTCGAGCGCGTCAGGTTTATGGGCGTAATCGACCAGAACGGTGAATGGCTGGCCGGCGACAATCGTCTCCAGGCGTCCAGGCACGCTGGAGCAGCGAGCAATGCCACTGGCAATGCCTTCTGGTAGAATTTGCAAAGCGTGCGCCACCGTCGCCGCGGCAAGAATATTATAGAGGTGAGGCTCGCCAATCAGAGGGGAGGAAAATGCCCTCTCTTCTTCACCGAGTCGCAGAATACCACGCAGCCCTTGCAAGCTGCTCTCTACATTGCGCGCTGATACTGTCACCCCAGGTTGAAATCCATAGGTCAGCACGCGACCTGGAAGAGGCAGCTGTCGCAGCTTTGCTCCCCACGGGTCGTCGGCATTGATGACGGCAAAGCGATGGGGTTTTGGCGACATCGCCAGGGCTTCGAGAAATAGGCGGGATTTGGCGGCAAAATAGTCTTCGAGATCACGGTGAAAGTCCAGGTGGTCACGGCCAAGATTGGTAAACACGGCACCATCCCAGCGACACCCTTGTACCCGGTCCTGAGCCAAGGCGTGCGAGGACACTTCCATTACCACATGGCTCACGTGGTTCGCCGCCATCGTACTGAGCAATTCCTGCAGCTCTACCGCTTCCGGGGTCGTAAACGGCGCAGGCAGTTCTTTCCCCAGATAACGGTAGTTTACCGTTCCCATCACGCCCGGAGACCATCCCATCGCCTGCCAGATCGCCTCAAGTAGATACGTTGTCGTAGTTTTACCGCTCGTCCCAGTTACCCCAATCAGAGTCAAATGGGCACTCGGACTGCGATAGAAGCGGTCGGCCACGAGACCGAGCAGCAGGCGTGGAGCCTCAGAGGCAATTGTCGTTATCGGTCCAGAGACAACAGTCCCTGAAGGCGCAACCACCGCGCGAGCACCACGCGCACAAGCCTGGTCGATAAAACGGGCGCCATCGCTTTTCGTCCCCGGAAGGGCAAAAAACAGGGCTCCTGGCTTTACTAGGCGAGAATCATACGCGAGTTGAGAGATCTCCACGTCTACACTTCCATGGATTTGCACGGACACGGTGTCGGGCAGGAGATCGCGGAGGATCATGGTTCCTTCTCAGTGGTAGGAGATAGAGTCAGTGCATAGAGTGGCTCGCCAGTTTGAGGGTCGGCCTGCTCTGTTTGTTCGGTGACATAGCCGCTCCCCGAGACGGTGAGGCGCCAGCCATTCTGTTGAGCCGTAAACATAGCCTCGCGCAAACTCATCCCTAGAAAGCTTGGCGCTCCAGTTGGGACTGCCGGAGCTTGAGATGCCGTTGCCCTGCGCTCCAGGGTGTGGCGAGTAGTTGACTGACGGGTAGTCAAGGCCACCGGCGTAGGGGAGACAACGGGGCTGAGTTTTTCTATGTCTCCAGAGATGCCTAACTGCGCCAGGGCTTCCTGGACGATCGCGCGAAAGACCGGAGCCGCCACCTCGCCACCGTATACCGCAGTTTTGGGTTCGTCGATTGCAACCAACATCACCAAGCGTGGCTGGTCTGCCGGCACGATCCCAATGAATGAGGCAATCCGACCACGAGCTGAGTAGCCCCCGGTTGGGCTGATCTTCTGCGACGTACCGGTCTTTCCAGCCATACGGATCCCTTCGATCCGCGCGCGCCAACCGGTCCCGCCCTTTTCTACCACCTTTTCCAGTATTTCGAGGAGGCGGCGGGCCGTTTCGCTGCGCACGACCTGCCACAACCGTTGCGGACTGTTGGCTACTACTACCTTGCCATCAGCACTCAGCACTTCTTGCACGACATACGGCCGCATGAGCACACCGCCGTTCGCCAGAGCGGCATACGCAGCGGTCAGTTGGAGAGGAGTCACTGCGATACCCTGACCAAAACTTGCAGTGACAAGATTGATACGAGACCAGTCTTTGGTTGGAGCCAACAGACCAGGGCTTTCCGCAGGGAGGTCAATACCGGTCCTCTGACCGAGGCCGAAAGCTCGGAGGTATTTCTGGTACATTTCTTTTCCCAGGCGTTCACCGACCTTAGCAGCACAAATGTTACTGGAGCGCTGGAGGACTTGGGCAAAGCTCAGCCACCCGTAGGCATGATGATCATGGATCGTATGCTTGCCGACGCGATAGCGCCCCACTTCACAGAATATCTGATCTTCCGGACGTACCAGCTTGGCATCCAAAGCGGCCGCGGCCAGCAAGACCTTCAGCGTCGAGCCTGGTTCATACGGGTCCGAGATAGCGGGGTTGCGTCGCAACCCGTCCGGGACTTTTTTCGGGTCGTTCGGATCAAAAGTCGGGAATTGGGCAAGGGCAAGCACGGCAAATGTTTGTGGATCAAGCATCACGACCGTCCCGGCCTTGGCGCCAGTGGCTCGCACCGCTCGTTCTAGTTCGCGTTCAGCTAGGTACTGCAGGCCAATATCAAGGGTCAGGCGTACGTTCAAAGCCTCGGGCGGGAGTTCGGCGCCTTGAGCGAGAATCGGACGGCCAAGCGCGTCACGCTCCTGCATGATCTCGGCCGACTCTCCCCGCAAGTATTCATCATAGATCCGCTCTATCCCTTCGAGGCCTTTCGCATCGATGTCGGTGAAACCGAGCAGTTGGGCAGCGAGCGTACCGTGCGGATAAAAGCGCCGTTGGGTCTCAAAGCTGTCGATCCCAGCCAGGCTAAGCGCACGGACCTGAGCAGCTTCGTGCGGCGTCGCCTGCCGCTTGAGCCACACAAACGGCGCAGGAGCATGGAGTACGGCTTCCACTGCCTGCGGGGCAACATGGATGGCCTGAGCCAACGCCGGCACGTGTGTCACTACCTGGGCCGGCAGTTTGCGAGGGCGAACAAAGAGAGATTCTGCTGGGATGCTCAGGGCTAAGGGTTCGCCATGCCGATCAAAAATTGTCCCTCGGCGTGGAGTAAAAGTCAGGTGCTGGTTATGCTGACTTGCTGCCTGGCGGGCGAGTTGCTCGCTCTGGACGACCGTAAACTGCACCAACCGGGTGAGGACGAGCAGCATTCCCACTGCCATCGCACCCCCAACCACCAACAGACGTTCCATCATCCTCCCCCTCCCACTTTCACTGCATTACGATGACCTGCTCAGGCTGAGGAGCACTGAGTCCCAACCGCTGTGTCGCCTGTTCGCTCAAGCGACTCGGAGTAGTCAGTGCGCTCCACTGCGCCTCCAGTTCTTGTTGCTCCCCCTGAAGGGTATGAACCAGTTGTCGGGTGTTCGAGAGCGTATATCCTATGGCTATCACCTGTAGGCGGGTCCAGACTTGCGCAAGCGCAAGCAGGAGCCCGACGAGCACGAGCACCGTATACCCTTGCCAATGATTGAAGCCGCGCATCTAAGCCTCCCCAGTATAGGTACACCGTTCCACCGCTCGCAACCGTGCGCTGCGCGCTCGCGGATTGACCGCTATCTCTTCTGGTGTCGGGGTGAGCGGTTTAGGAGTGAGGATCCGGACCTGTGGGGACCAACCACAAGCACATACCTGCAGCTGCGGCGGACAGTGACAAGTTGCGGCCCAATACCGAAAGGCATCTTTGACCAGCCGATCTTCTAACGAATGATAAGAGAGAATCACCAGCCGTCCGCCCGGCCGCAGGAGGCAGTATCCATCTCGCAAAAAAGTAGCCAGATGGTCCAATTCGCGGTTCACCGAGATGCGGAGGGCTTGAAAAGCCCGCGTCGCAGGGTGGAGATGGGAGTGAGGAGGTTTTTTCACTACCTTCTCAATCACCTGAACCAACGCCGAGGTGGTCGTGAGCGGCGCCTGGGAACGGGCACGCACGACAGCGCGGGCAAGCACACCAGCCGCGCGTTCTTCTCCGAGGTTACGAAAGATCTGCCTGAGTTCAGCCTCGCTCGCCTGATTCACAATATCAGCAGCGCATAGGTTCTCACCCTGGTCCATCCGCATGTCGAGCGGGCCAGAACGGAGAAAACTGAACCCGCGCTCCTCGTTGTCCACCTGCAAGGAAGAAAAGCCAAGGTCCAGGAGCACCCCATCAACTCCGGCATATCCATATCTGCGTAAAACAGCCTGAGCTTGGCTGAAATTTTCGTGCACCAAAATAAAACGGTCAACAAATGGGGTAAGGCGCTGTGATGCGGCAGCCAGCGCCTCGCTATCACGGTCCAGCCCCAACAAACGCCCATCCGGCGCACTCGCCTCCAGCCAGGACTCAGCGTGGCCACCACCACCAACCGTACCGTCAAGGAAATCCATCCCAGACCTTGGGCGCAGCAGGGTGAGGACTTCCGACAGCATGACCGGCAGATGACGAACACTGGGAGCCAGGTTTGTAGTCATGCTTACCGTTTCCATACGGCTCTTTCGCTGGTAATTGCCCTTCGGTTGGTGTACATTGCTCTACGCATTGAGACTGCTGAAGAGTTGGGGATTCTGAGCGAGGTCTCGCTCAGATGCCTCAGTAAATCGCAGCCAGGTTTCCTTGTCCCAAATTCGAAATCTCTTGAGCGCTGAAGTAAACATGATGTCTTTTTTCAGCCCGGCATACTCGCGGAGCATAGGGGGAAGGAGAATCCGCCCCTGCTTATCAACTATACATTCGTAAGCGTTGGAGAGGTAAAAATTTTCCATTTTGAGGAAGTTCTCATCAAAACGGGGTTTTTTCATCAATTCCTCTTCGAAGCGTTCCCACTCCACTAGGGGGTAGACGTCAAGACAGCGGAATGACTGGAGGATAAATTTGGTTGCGATTAAGCGATCGTCTTGGCAGCCGAGCAGAATCTCACGGAATTTTGCGGGGATATTCACTCTCCCCTTCTCGTCTATCGTGTGTTCAAAACTGCCGCGAAACACCGCTTCTACACTTTCCCCCACTTTTCCCCACTTTGCCCCACGACTATAGTACTCTGTTTTTTTGCTGTCAAGGAAAAAGTATAAGCAGAGGATCACATTGAATAGACAAGGACGGTTATTGACTCAACTTCTGGGCGCCGATACACCATTTTCTTGTTGCTAAAGGCAGAGTTGCAAGAGACGCCTGGGTGAGGAAAAAGACTCGTCCAGGTCTTTTTTTGCAAGCTGTCAGCCTCGCAGGAGATTCTTGATGTTAAAACGTTACCTGCTGACCCCAGGTCCCACTCCGGTTCCACCTGAAGTGTTATTGCGGATGTCCCAGCCGCTGATCCACCACCGGACCCCGGAGTTCAGCCAGCTCTTTGCTGAAGTACAGGAGGGACTCCGGTGGCTGTTTCAGACTGAACAGGAGGTCTTGATCCTGGCAGCCTCTGGCACCGGTGCTATGGAGGCAGCGGTCGCAAATACCTGTTCTGCCGGCGATACAGTGATTGTCGTCAACGGAGGGAAATTCGGCGAGCGTTGGCTGAAGATCAGCCAGGCGTTTGGCGTGAAAGCGGTCGAAATGAAAGTCGAGTGGGGACGAGCAGTCGCGGTTGAAGCGGTTGCTCACGTTCTCCGTGACCATCCCGAAACCCGGGCGGTGCTCCTGCAAGCGAGTGAGACCTCCACGACAGTATTGCATCCGGTGAGAGAAATTGCCGAACTGACCCGTGGCACTGATCTGCTGCTCATCGTTGATGGTATCACCGCAGTCGGCGCCACCGAGGTGCCCATGGATCATTGGGGGATTGACATTCTGGTGACTGGCTCACAAAAGGCACTCATGCTGCCCCCAGGGTTGGCGTTTCTCGCCCTCAGTCCCAAAGCCTGGCAGCGAGTTGAAACCGCCACGTTGCCGCGGTTCTATTTCGATCTGAAGCGTGAGCGCAAAGA
>CAZAYE010000067.1:6125-9864 GCA_964489255.1 uncultured Enterobacteriaceae bacterium | reverse complement strand
GTAGGGGCACGGCATGCCGTGCCCCTACAACCTATGGGCTGTGACCAGGAAATTGATATGCACACGAGGCAGATGGGTGCATGACAAAATCCTGGCTTTCAGGCCGCAAGTAGCGCCTGGGAGTCCCAGTACGGTTGCCACGACGGCCCGCCCCTGCCCCGGACACAGAGCAGCTCTCCCCGGAGAAGACCGTGAGGTGTCGTTGCCCAGGCGTGGCATTTACCCCCTCCCCCGGTCCACGGGACTTCGGTGTGTTGTACCCCCTCGTCCCAGGGACGTGAGCCTGCTATGCCGTTCGTGTTCCTCGCCTCCCAGCGTTGTCGCCGGCTTCCTGCCGACCTCATCTCACAGTGACGCCCTTGCCTTTGACTCGTAGTGAACCTCATGTCAGACTTGCTC
Organism: uncultured Enterobacteriaceae bacterium; assembly: GCA_964489255.1. GTDB lineage: Bacteria > Desulfobacterota > Binatia > Bin18 > Bin18 > CAZAYE01. The sequence continues at coordinate 9,465 of CAZAYE010000067.1, read as the reverse complement.
CATGAGGGTGAACCTCCTACAAGGGATTTGCACCCCATTAGCTCACGCCCATGCCGGGCGTACATCAGCTGTTCCACCCGAACGCGGCCACGCATCGGTTTGGCATGAGCATGTAAAGACATGTTTTGGCCACGGCGGGTGATCGGTGGGCGCTAGGTCTCGCTGATGTTTCGGCTCTCAAGCATCTTTGCATTAACCAGAGAGAATTCTAGGAGGACACCATGACTGCACAAGAACTTAACCAGGCAAAGGCAGCAGCATTCGCAGAAAAGATGCTGGGCGTCCTAAACGGAGCGGCACTCGCCATCATGACTAGCATCGGCCACCGCACGGGCCTGTTCGACACGTTGGCAAGTCTGCCCCCATCCACATCCACGCAGATCGCCGATGCCGCAGGGTTGAATGAACGATATGTGCGCGAATGGCTGGGCGCAATGGTCACAGGACGTGTGATCGACTACGATCCCGTGAGTGGCACCTACCACCTGCCCCCGGAGCATGCCGCATCCCTGACGCGGGCCGCTGCATCAGAAAACCTAGCTATGTTCGCGCAGTACATCGCCCTGATGGGCAACGTCGAAGACCGGATCGTCGAGTGTTTTCGCAACGGCGGTGGGGTCCCGTACTCCGCTTACCCACGATTCCAGCAACTCATGGCTGAGGAGAGTAACCAGACCGTCGCCGCGGCACTCAGTGACTCCATTCTGCCGCTCGTACCCGGTCTGGTTGAAGCCCTGAACGCAGGTTTAGAGGTACTCGACGTCGGCTGCGGTCGCGGCCATGCAGTCAATGTCATGGCCAAGGCATTCCCCAATAGCAGGTTCACCGGCTACGACTTCTCAGAGGAGGGGATTGCCGCAGGCCAGGCGGAAGCTCAGCAAATGGGGCTGTCTAATGTCCACTTTGCAGTGAAAAACGTGGCGGCGCTAGACGAGCCTGGCCGGTACGGGCTGATTACGGCATTCGATGCCATCCACGATCAGGCGCAGCCGACGAAGGTTCTGCACGGTATAGCGAATGCATTGCGGCCTGATGGGACATTCCTGATGCAAGATATACGGGCGTCGAGCCACGTAGAGAAGAATATGGAGCACCCTCTTGCGCCGTTCCTGTATACAGCTTCCACTATGCACTGCATGACAGTCTCCCTGGCCTTGAATGGGGAGGGGCTGGGGACGATGTGGGGTGAAGAAAAAGCCAAGCAGATGTTAGTGGAGGCCGGATTCAGGAAGGTAAAGGTGAGACAACTCCCCCACGACATGCAGAACAGTTACTACATAGCCACAAAGAGGTAGTCAGGTGAAATTAGAATCGAGGTGCGGCTTGGGTGTTCGCTCCGCCTTCTCTGAGAGCCGTTCTGTCAAGTCCCCAAGTCAAGAACAGCGGATATGCAAGATAACATCAATGTTGAGCTGCATGCATGAGTAGCGAAGAGCAGCGTATCGTCAGCACTACCGGGCCGCTGCTCTCGCTAGAGAAACTGAGCCAGGGCTATGACTTCATCCGGCAGCTGTATGAAAAGATACTCATTACTACTCCGCCTGTGGATTCCTTCCTTACTCACCTCTCACACTCCGGCACCCCCTACGTAGCGGACATACCGAACAGCGTGGCGTACGGGCAATGCAGATCGTCGCGCCCAGATCCATGATCGCCTGGTTAAACAAGTGCGCTTGACCAGAGGGAGTCACTTGACGCGCCACGGTCCAGAGAAAGCCCGTGGTCTGCCACTCAGGCGGCAAAGCAAAAAAGCGGGTGAGCACACGGGCAGCGTTAGTATCGAGAATCGCCGCGTCGCGACGAAATGCGAAACTTAGCACCGCGCCAGCGGTATACTGCCCAATGCCGGGCAACGCAGTCAACTCTCTAGTCTTCCGGGGAAAACGACCCTTGTATTCCGAGACAATCTTCTGGGCAGTGCGTTGCAAGTTCCGGGCGCGGGCGTAGTAGCCAAGCCCTGCCCAGGTCTCACGCACCTCTCCTTCATCGGCGCCGGCTAGGTCCTCAACAGTCGGATAACGCTGCAGAAATTTATCATAGTACAGCATCGCCCGCTGTACTTGGGTTTGTTGCAGCATCACTTCTGAAACCAAGATAGCATACGGGTCACGGGTGCGGCGCCAAGGGAGGTCACGGCCATGTGTGTGGTACCACGCGATCAACCGACGCTGGAAGGCGCGGACCGTGGTCGCATGAGCAACTCGCTGGGCTAACGGTGGTTTCTTGGCCATCGGCGGCTCTTGTGACAGAAAGCCGGACAAGAGAAAAGGGGGGCGTTTGCCTTGACTCTGAGAACCGGAGGCATTAAGGTAGCGGCGCGCAACGAAAAGGAGGATCAGCGTTCATGGCGGGACGGGAAAGTCTAGAAAAAACGATCGCGAAAATCCTTCACCGTCATTGCGAGTTCGGCTGGGCGCACTATTACATCCCTAGTGAGAAATTCCCGAGCTTGGTGGACGAACTTCTCAAAGTCTTGCAACCAGCCGAAGAAGTCGGCGAAGATGAATTGGTGAAATTGTTCCTGGGACTCAGACGATACACCTCGGAACAGGAGCGAGTCAGCCGTCTCTTGACAGAGTATCGGATACTGCGGCGGGGAGAGTCGCGATAACAGAGATAGAGATAGAGACAGAGACCGCCCCACCCCCTTACTCTGTCTCTGTCTCAAATCTCTGTCTGACTCTGTCTCTGTCTTTTTTCTCTCATTACTCAGTTCTCATCCCTCATCTCCGACTTGGTCGGTGGCACTAGTTTCGCGGCAGCTTCTTCGAGGCGGCGGAGCCGCTCTTGCAAATCCTCTTGGAGACGTTGTGCTTCCTGCGTCAAAGCGGCGCGGGCAGCAAGGACCTCCTGTAACTGCGCACGGAGTTCGCGCTCACGGATGAGCCCATTATCACGCTCTTGTTGAAGACGGACAATCTCTTGGCTATTTACTTTATTGGCGAGTTCATAACCGGCAACCCCACCCACAGCACAGGCAAGGAGCACATTCAACACAACAGCCGGAGCACGCATAAGGTCCACCGTATGAAGTGAGCGCACTCCTGTCAACGCATATAGGGGTTTGACATCTGGCGGTTGAGCAGGTAGTGCCTGAACGACGTCTGAGGTGCTGCATGACTAAACCGCAGCGAACCCGACAGATAGTTGCTGGCCTACTACTCCTGAGCTTCTTGCTCTATTTCTGGGATCTCGGACAGATCCCGTTCTACAATTACGAAGAATCGAAAGAAGCCTTGATAGTCTGGGAGATGGTCAATGGCGGAGGTTGGATTTTGCCGTTGCGCAACGGTACTGAGCTGCCACTTAAGCCCCCGCTTTTTCACTGGTTTGGTGCGGT
>CAZAYE010000067.1:0-6115 GCA_964489255.1 uncultured Enterobacteriaceae bacterium | reverse complement strand
GCGGTGGTCGCCCTGATCAGCGGCAAGGTGAATGAATTTGCGGTTCGCTCACCTTCCGCGTTCTTCGCTACCGGTGCAGTGTTAGCGACGTTTTTCTTTGGCCAAAGGTTATGGAACTGGCGAGTCGGATTGCTGTCAGCGCTTGTTCTGGCGACCTCGCCAGAGTGGGTACGCTGGGCAGTGAATGCCCGCAGCGATATGGTGATGATCTTCTTTTTGACCGCAGCGGGCATGACATTTTTCCGATTCTGGCAGGAAGGGGCCACCCACCGGCGTTTCATCTATCTTTTCTACTTCAGTGTCGGCCTGGCAACTTTAGCAAAAGGTCCGCTTGGCCTGATTCTCCCCGGGGTACTGGTGTTATCTTTCTTAGGAGTGACCCGCGAGTGGCGCTTCTTGGGTCGGATGCGGTTGGTGGAAGGGGTGTTCATCGTGTTCCTGGTCACAGCCTCTTGGTATCTCCTGGCACTCTGGCAAGGGGGCTGGGAATTCTTCCATCGTCAGATTCTGGACGAGAACCTCCTGCGCTTTTTGGACAGTGATCAGGGAGGGCCAAGCCGCGATCATGCATTCTACTACTATGTTCCTACTCTCTTTGCCGGCATGTTTCCTTGGAGTCTCTTCTTGCCGGCGCTGGGGCATTTTCTGTACTGCTCCCGTGCCACCCTCCGGGAGAAAAAAACTCTCTATCTTGTGATCTGGTTACTGATCGGCTTAGTATTCTTTTCCTTGGCTTCTGGAAAGCGCAGCAATTATATTTTGCCACTCTACCCAGCCGCCGCTTTGCTCTTGGCAGTTTGGTGGGATGAACTGATCGAGGGGACCCTGGCCTCTGCCGTTTTGGTCAAGCGGCTCGCTCGAGTGTGTGCGCTGATGTTATGTGTCGGTTTTGCCTTGGCCTTAGTAATCCTGATTGCCCATAGCGCAGGGTTCGATCTCGATCACATTGCCGCACCTTTTCTGCATCCACGTGATCAAGCTAATCTCCCCTTAGTTGCGCATAGCCTGCAGAGTCAGTTTCAGGTCGTGCTGATCTGGCTTGCTCTGTTAGCCTTTGCCATCGGCTGGTACTTCTGGGGACTTAGACAGGATGAGTGGATGTATGTGTTTGCCGCCCTCGTCGTCCTAACCTCGTCCTCTTTGTATTTTACCAACGCCTTATTCCATCCAGTCCTGGCGCGGGAACGCACCTACAAACCTTTTATGATCGGGGTCCGTTCTACCGTGAAGAATGCCCCACTGTATTTCTACAAAGACGCCTATGATTACGGCGCGATCTTCTATGCGAACCGCCACATTGCGTCGTATAAAGATGACCTCTCGAGCCTCGCAACCGACAGCACCGTCAATAGCCCACCCTATCTCTTACTGTGGGAGGAAGATTGGCAGGCGCTCGCTGCAACCACGAGCTTGAGACTGGAACACCTCGTCACCAGCGACGGAAAGGGACCCGACAAGAAACATCGGCTTGTTTTGGCAGCGCTGCTCCCCGGACGGGAGAAGAACAAGGAAGAGGAGAAGGAGCGTCACCAGGGGAGCGATCAGTCGCCGACCCTTAGCAATCAAGAGGTGAGCGATCAACCACCTGCCCTCAGCAGTCAACCAGACGATGGAACAGGCAATCTGTCGCCTGCTCTCAGCGATCAACAGGGCCAGGACGCACGGTAGAGGTGTCTATCCTTATGGTTCAGACATAGAGGGGGATTCCTTGCATTCCTGGTTTTGGCTAAAAGCTGATCGCTAAAAGCTAAGCGTTTCTTTGCCCATGCGTCTGCACCCGCTCCTCACCGGTCTCGGTCTCTGTCTACTCTGCGCTTTTCTATACTTTTGGGGTTTGGGAGCTCTTCCCTTTCACACCAAGGGTGAACCACGCGAGGCGACCGTCGTTTGGGAGATCTACACTTCAGGAGAGTGGATTCTCCCTTTGCGCAATGGTTCTCTCATTCCTTCAAAACCCCCGTTGTTTCACTGGCTCAGCGCTCTTCTCTCCCTGGCCTCGGGAACGTTAAACGAGCTCACTATTCGCCTTCCTTCAGCGCTTTTGGGGATTGTCGGCGTGCTGCTGACCTATAGGACCGGGGTGGCCCTGTGGGGAGTCGAAGCCGGACTCATTGCGGCCTTGATCCTGGCGACTAGTTTTGAATGGGTACGAGCCGCGATCACTGCCCGAGTCGATATGACGCTGACGGTCTTCATGGTGATGGCCTTCCTTGACTTCCTTTTCCTTTATCGCCGTCGCCAAGTCAGCCGTACAGCAGCGCTGGTCTTCTTTCTTCTTCTTGGTCTTGCCACGCTGGCCAAGGGGCCGGTCGGCGCTCTATTACCAGGACTGACCGCTGGAGTGTTTTTGCTGCGGCAAGGTGATCTGCGATTTTTACGACAGTTGCACCTGGTGTCGGGCGTTGTGCTCCTGGTGCTGATCGCTGGCTTCTGGTACGGCCTCGCTTTATGGAGAGGCGGGCAGGATTTCTTTGTCAAGCAAATCCTCCAAGAAAACCTGCTGCGTTTCTTTGCGAGCGGCACGGCAGGGATGGGGCATGAGCACCCGTTCTACTATTTTGTGCCGAACTTTTTCCTCGGTATGGTACCGTGGAGCTTCTTTTTCCCGCCGCTCGCCTGGTTTCTCTACCAGCGTCGCCAGAGCTGGGCTGAGGATGGATTCCGCTACTTTTTGGTCTGGATCGCGGTTGTTTTTCTGTTCTACTCCGCTGCCAGTAGTAAACGGTCGGTGTACATTCTCCCTGTGTATCCGGCGGCCGCCTTGCTTCTCGGGGCCTGGTGGCAAGAACTCCGCCAAGGCACCGCGCCCTTACCCAAAGCTCTCGTCCTGCTCTTGCAGGGGAGTGGGTATCTCTCTCTTGCTGTGTTTGGTCTTGCTCTCACTGTGGTTGTGACACAGTTCTTCGGTTATGACCTCCTGGGCGTAATCCGACCCTTCTTGCACCGTAAAGACCAGCATAACCTCCCGATTTTTACCGGTATCGTTTCTGCTCACCCTCTCGCTTTCCTGCTGTGGTTCGGGGTCGTAGGTCCGTCCGCGCTCTTGCTGATACGAGGCCTGCGAGGTCAGTATTGGGGCGAGGTCTTCACTGCATTGGTCGCGTTTACCATCAGTACCTTCCTGCTAGTGAACAATGTATTCCAACCCACCCTCGCCGCGGCTCGTACGTTCCGGCCGTTCATGCCTCGGGTGCTAGAACATGTCGGCACCGCACCTCTGTTCTTCTACCGTGCGTTTGATAGTGGGGCTCTGTATTACGCGAGGCGTCGCATCCCCTTCTACGATCCCTCCCTTCGACAGCCTGACACCCCATGTTTCCTGCTCACGTGGGAAGAGGAATGGGCAAAGATCGCTCGCCAAGAAAACAATGGCCTGCAAGCTGTGGCATTTAGTGAAGGGACCGGCCCCAAAGGGAACCATCGTCTCGTGCTCGTGTATGTGCCGGCTGGGGTAGTCCCTCCCGCTGAGAGGGAGATTCCGGCGGACTTCAAGGCTGCCGAGGAAGACACCTTATGAGTTCCGAGGCGTATCAGGGTCTTCGCTCGACGCTTGGGACAACGGCTATTGGTCGCCCTTTACATACTGTCTGTGCCTACAACAGTGAAGACGACCAAGCAGTGGTCGTTACTGTTTATCAACCAGCTCCTGATCGCTGGGAAGATTACCGGAGGAGGAAGTGATGAAGTGTATTGTCTGCCACGGAGACGATATCCAAGTCAAAGAGGTAAAAGAGGAGATCAAGGTCGATAACGATATTGGATCCAGACTCCTGTGTGTCGAGCTTGTGGGGAAAGGTACTATGACCGCCGGACGGTCCGTTTTCTGGAACAGGTGGAACAGAAGCTCAAGGAGGGAAGAGCTGATCTGCAAGAGGTGGGCAAAGTTCTATTCTATGGATGAGATACTTGCTGATCAACGTAGTTTCTTGCCTGCAATTAAACGGTTTCGCACAGCGCGCTCGATTTTCTTCACGCATCGATCAAAGCCGTCCTTTAACTCATGTTCCCATACTCGGAACAGTCTCCATCCAGACCGCTTATAGGTAATGCTGGTACGAGTATCACGCTCGATGTTGCGAGTGATCTTGCTATTCCAGCAGCGCTGATTCGACTTGGGCATTCGCACGGGCTGCGGGCAACCATGCCAGAAGCAGGAGTCAATGAATACAACAATACGCGCACGGACAAAGACAATGTCAGGATTACCCAGCAAGGGGTAGCAGAGGCGAAACCGCAATCCTCGTTTATGCAAGGCTGAGCGAACTCTTCGTTCCAGGGATGTATCCCTGCTCTTCACCCGCCGCATAATCTCGCTGCGTTCTTCGGGCGAGAAAGTGTCTGGCATTACTTGCTACCACTCTACCGAATCAGCTTGCCTGGGTCGTTGCGCAAATCGTCTTCTACGACTTTCAGATATCGTTCGATGTAGGCTTTTACAGGCACAGGCAGCAGTGGGTTGGAAATGGCGGCATGGGCGTTACGTCGAGAATCCGATCGAATCCTATAACAATCGCTCGCTGCCGCGTCTGTGGCAAACCGTAGAGAGCCGCATTCAACGTGCCTGTCCATACTCGGTAGTTCAACTCCTCCTGGAGGAAAGCTAAGGCAGTCTGAAACTTCTCATCCATCAGGATGTGTGGTACGTTCTCCAGTACGAAGAACTTAGGTCGGAGTTCACTAACAAGCCTAATATAGTCGCCCATTAGTAAGTTGCGCTTGTCGTTTGGGTCGCGTTTCCCTGCTGCGCTGAAACCTTGACATGGGGGGCAACCCAGCAAGCCGTGAATTGGCCGACCGCAAGGTATCTCGCGCGTCGGCATCAATATCTGTCAGGGCGATAATCTCAAACTGCCCTTGCGTAGCGAACCCTTGCGCCACACCGCCAATACCCGCGAATAACTCAACGACGCCCCATTTTACGTTGCGTCCCATGCCTCCGTACCCCTCCGCTATGTGTCTTGTTCTCCTCGACTCGCAGTTCTATTCGGCTCGTCTCATCTCGTTCCTTTAACTCAACCAAAAGTGCCGTGATGACGGCCGACATGTTTGAGTGTTTGCGTTCTGCGTAATCCTTAAGCCACACGTGTAGGTCATGAGCTACACGAAATGTTAGAAGTATCTCCTTGCGTTGTCTGTCAAGTGCCATGTATAGACAATATATAGACTTTGTGGGAATGCCCGTCAATCACTTTTGAAGAGTCGTTTTGACTTATCTGATAGTTCTAGGCGCCCTCCGCCCCTTCTGGCTCAGCAATGCCTTTGCGTCTGGTAAGCAGGCGGCATAAACTTAGAGCAAAAGAGATCGAGGAATTCATCCGATGGCAAGTGCCCGTAACATAGAGATGGTCATCCAGCGCATGCTGCAGAAGCTTGTCGCTGAGTATGCCCCTCAGAAGGTCGTCCTGTTTGGTTCGTACGCGTACGAAACTCCTGGACCAGATAGCGATATTGATTTGCTTATCATCAAAGAGACGCTGGAACGTTTCCTCAGCGCTGCTGGAGGAACTCTCATAACTGGAAACTCTCCGCCCTTTGGACCACAGGACGCAAAACCGCAAGGTTGGTGGTTTCACCCCCAAACCGAGAGAAACTCTACGCTGTTTTTAAGATCTTCCGCAGACCGTGTGGCTACCAGCTTGAGCAGCCGACGCATTTGCTCGCCAACAGAATACCGTTACTGCTGGGTCAGAATAATCCCTGCATGAGATTTGCCCTCTGCCAGATAGCTTGTGTGCAGACGGTAGAAATCTCCCACGTTAAATGTATACACTACTCGTCCGTGCGCAGTGGCATAATCGAGATGTGCAGCGTCATCGCGTTCAATCATTCCTACGTCGAGGGCTGAAATCACATCCACCCCTCGTGCCCGCAGTGCCCGGATCAAGGCGCGGTCCATAGAATCTTCATCGAGATAGAGGCGAATCGTTGCCACGCGCTAGGGATGGACCGTTCGAGTATGTTGGTGTTCAAGCGCCGCTGCCTCTGTCTTCTCGGCAGCAAGAGCCGCTCCTACCACCGCTACTACTGGGGCGGCCGGCTGGTGACCTGGTGGACGAACCTGCTCTACGGTTCGAAACTGACCGACGAGCCGACCTGCTACAAATCGTTCCGCCGC
>CAZAYE010000066.1:8972-9889 GCA_964489255.1 uncultured Enterobacteriaceae bacterium | reverse complement strand
GCTCCGTCCTTTACGGAGCACTGGGTTCAGCCGCGCAGGATCGCCCTTCGGAGCTTGCTCAACCTTGATGACTTCGGCCCCCATCTCAGCCATCAGCTTGGTGGTAGTAGGACCAGCGACAATTTGCGTAAAATCCAAAACTTTGTAGCCCGCAAGCAAACTCTCTCCGGCCATGGACCCCCCTTCCCGGCCGCGTGGCAGCGGCAAACTCAGCGAACGCCCAGTCTCTATATGATACTGTCTAGTCCACGAAGAATCGGGCAGGATTCTACAGGGAAGCCCCCGTCGCTGCAAGCCTAGCACGGAGGGTTAGTATGCAGCAGAAGGTCCCTCGCTCGTTCCTGTACCTTGAAAGAGAGAAGTGAGAGATGAAGCGCCTTAAGCGACTTTCAAAGAAAGCGAATCGATGCCAGGACCTCAGTTACCCAGCAGCTTTCCCGCCCTTAAATGTTCCTGGATCTAAAGTATATTTGCGGAGGAGTTTATAGAATTCGGCTCGGTCCTTCCCCGCCATCTCGGCTGCTCGTGAAACATTTCCCTGAGCCATAGTCATAACCTGAACGAGATAAGTCTTTTCGAACTGCTCCCGTGCCTCCTTCAAACTCTGCAATGCACTGTGAGAATTCCGGACCTCCTGCCTTCCCAAGAGAAGGAGATCGGGAGTAATCATGTCATGAGCAGAAAGCACGACAGCCCTTTCCACCACGTTGGCCAGTTCCCGAACGTTCCCTGGCCAGTCGTACAACATCAGCCGCTGCAACGCCTCCGGCGTAAACCCCCGGACTTCTTTCCCCATCTCTTGACTAAAGCGGCGCAAAAAATAATGCGCAAGCATGGGAATATCCTCAGGTCGTTCGCGAAGCGGAGGGAGAAAAACAGGAACAACATGAACGCGGTAGTAAAGATCTTCCCGGAAC
>CAZAYE010000066.1:0-8962 GCA_964489255.1 uncultured Enterobacteriaceae bacterium | reverse complement strand
AACCGCTCTCGCCAAATCCTGATTCGTTGCCACCACAAGGCGGATATCTACCCTGGTCGGTTGGCTCGCTCCGACAAGATAGAACTCTCGCTCTTGCAGAACCCGCAAGAACTTTACCTGCAGGGAGAGAGGAAGCTCTCCGATCTCATCGAGAAAAAGCGTCCCCCCATCAGCCTGCTGGAGAAATCCACCCTTCGTACGGTCCGCCCCGGTGTACGCCCCTTTGACGTGGCCAAAGAGTTCGCTTTCTAACAGTCCTTCAGGAATCGCTCCGCAGCTAATCCCGACAAACGGACCGGACGCGCGGCGGCTGGCAACATGAATAGCTCTGGCAATCAGTTCCTTTCCCGTGCCACTCTCTCCGTAAAGGCACACGGTGGAATCAGTCGCAGCAATCTGCGTCACCTGACGCAGAATTTGTTGCATTTTTTCACTCGAGGCAATGATATTGTCAAAATGGTAGCGTTCCTGGACCAGAGTCCGTAATCGCTCCACCTCGCCTTTCAGGCGGCGTACCTCTAGAGCTTTTTCTAAGCGATGGAGCAGATCCTTGGGGTCGAAAGGTTTAGTGAGATAGTCATAGGCTCCTTTCTTCGTCGCCTCCACTGCACTGGCAATAGAGCCATGAGCAGTCAGAATGAGGATCGGCAAGACGGGATGAATGCCCAAGAGCTTCTCTAACACCGCAATACCGTCCATCCCTTCCATTTTGAGATCCACAATCGCTAGATCAAAGACTTCTTCTGAAGCCCGAGCTAACGCCTCTGTTCCCCCTTCTGCCAGAGTCACCTTGTAGCCCACGGCTTCCAACCGAACCTTCATCAAGGTGCGGAGCCCTGCGTCGTCGTCCACCACCAGGATTCTTGCCTTCATCATAGCCAACCTGACTTCTCTACGCTTTCGGCATCTGGCTTTCCTAGCGTAAAAGCTCTCGCTCTTTTTTTTCTATCTCCACATCAATAGCCCGTGAGCGATTGAGTTGCTCTCGCAAACTACGGATCGTGGCTTCTCGACTACGGAGATTAGCCTGCAGTTGGCGCCGGTTCTCTTCTGCGGAAAGATTCTCTTTGATGAGCACACTCCATGCCTGTCCCTGAAATGCCCAGGGACTCTGGGGATACCTCTTGCTCAGTTCGGAAAAATACTGCAGGGCTTTAGCTGGGTTTCGGTACGGACTCCGAGCGTATGCATACAGAAAGCCGAGGTTAAAAAGGATGACATCACACTCTGTTCCTCTCTGACAATTCTGCAGCGCCTGTTCATTCTCCACCAGAAACTCGGCATAGTTTCCCTTCTCCATGACTTTTTGCGGAGGAAAGGACACGAAGGCGGACGGAGGCGGGGCGGGGCGTTGGTAAAAATGGCTGCATCCCGCTAACAAAAGGACCAGAAAAAGAATCCCTCTGGAAGAAGAGTGAAGAAAAGTGAGCACCCCCCTAGACCCCATTTCCTACTTCCCTCTGCTGTGTGAGCGAATCCATCACTTTCGCGTCCTCGTCCTGTCCGCCCCTGCGGATAGGTAAAGTAAAAATAAAGGTAGCTCCCCTTCCCGCTTGGCTCTCTACCCAGATCTTGCCACCGTGAGCTTCAACGACATGTCGAGCAATCGTCAATCCCAACCCTGTTCCCCGCTTGCTTTCCTCTCGATGGCGAGGGCTCTGATAGAATTTCTCAAAAATCCTTTCTCCTTCTTCCACGGGGATCCCCGACCCCGAGTCGGCAACTCGCACCTCAACCCATCGTCCTTGGCCGTTTCTACTTTTAAGGTCAGCGGATACTCTGATCGTGCCCCCTTCTGGAGTAAATTTCACCGCGTTGCTGAGGAGGTTATCAAGGACTTGCTGGACTCTCCCCTCATCCAAGGGGAGAAGAGGGAGCGAAGAAGCGTAAGTCGTCTGCACTCGGATCTGTTTTTTTTGCGCGATCAGCCGTACCATCTCTACACTGCGACCAATCAAGAACGTCAGATCACTCGGCACGTGAACATATTCCATCATCCCCGCCTCCATTTTCGACAGGTCGAGAACAGAGGAGATTGTATGAAAAAGCCGCTCACTATGCCCCTGTACGACTCCCAAGACCTCTCGCTGGGAGTCCGTGAGCGACCCGGGAATCTCTTCGAGGAGCAAAGCCGATCCTTCCTGAATAGCCGTCAGCGGCGTACGCAGCTCATGCGACACATGGGCAACGAAATTCGCTTTCATCTCATCGAGTTCTGCGAGCCGCTCCGCCATCCAGTTAAAGGCGTGAACCAGTTCGCCAACTTCTTTCGGTGCGCGAACGTCTACAGAACGGCGAAACTCGCCTCTGCCTACATACTGGAGCTCTTGGGTGAGTTTTTTTAATGGCTGGCTGATGCCACGGGCATGGAAATACGCGAGGAGCACCGCGGCGCTGATTCCCCCCAGCGTCAGCCAACCCATCACTCCAGCCGCGGAGGCGGCTTGGTCGCGCGCGGCGACAGTTTTACTCGCAATCGCCTCCTCGCGGAGGCGGATCAGGGTATCGATTTCCTCGATGATCCCGCGGCTGACCTCGTCCTTCTCGTTGTGCCACAGACTTTTGCGGGAGAGCGCCGTGGATAAACCCGCTGCATAGCGAGAGTGCAAATCTTGGATCTGCAGAACCAGATCTTGCTCGTCTTGGGTGCCGATCAGCGTAGAAATCTTGTCTAGAGTGCTATTGAAGTCGCTGGTCCCTTGGGTGAACGAGTCGTAAAAGACCGTGTCTTTTAGGAGAACATACTTCTCTGCGTTGCGCATCTGAGCAAGAAAGATCTTGAGCAGCCGCTTCTCTTGCTCAATGCAAGCCGCATCTGTAGCTAAAATATCAGTGCTGAGGCCTGTGAGCCGATTCAACTGAGAGAGAGCATAGAGGCTCACACCAAGAATCAGAGCAATCAGCGCGAGCTGAGCCAGAATCACTCGCCAAAAAATCGTTAGACGCATGAGCCTCTGTTCTGTAGGAGGAATTTTTCTACAGTGTGACGTAAACTCTGCCTCTATGCAAACTCACCCCCTTTGCTTTCTCTTCCCTAAGGGTCATCAGACTGGGCGAGGACGGAAAATTGGAAAATCGCTGGCACGCAATCTACCTTATTTCATAGTCGCGAGCAGTACCGACTCTGTCGGTCCCTCCTTCCACCCCAGCCTCTGGCGCTGTTCTCTCTGCTGTTCTCTCTGGGGAGCTAGTAATAGCATCCCGATAAACGAGAATCTCGACACGCCGATTCCTGCGGCGCCCTTCCCCCGTAGAATTATCGGCTAAGGGCGAGCTCTCTCCATAAGACACTGCAGTTACCCGGGATGGGTCAATCCCCCTGTGAGAGAGGAGATACCTCGCCACACTGGATGCCCGTCTCTGTCCAAGCTCGTAGTTGTAGTTCTCCAGCCCCAGGTTGTCAGTATGGCCGGCCACGAGAAATACGGCGTCCTCCGTCTCTTGAAGGTCGCTGAGAAAACCCTCGATCTCGCTTCTTGCCTCAGCCGTCAAATCGTCAGAGTTAAAGGCAAAAGTTGCGCCTTCCTTAAGATCGAGGACAAATCGTCTCTCCAATCGTAGGTGGTCCAATCGACTGAGGGCTTCATCCGCTTTCGCTTCAGTCTGGCCGAGGCGGGTCTCAGCCGCAGATACCCGTTCTGACAATGGCAGAATCTGCTCTGTCACCCATCCCCGGGTAGCGAGACATCCCTGGAGACTCAACATCAGGAAAACACCGGGGACCAGAAAGAGACCCTTTTTCTCAATAATACGCGACACCATAACTATACCTCCTTATGTTCTGTGTTGACCTTTAGCGCGCGAGGTAAACCTGAGTAACGTAGATCGTTTCCTGCTCTCCCCAGGCGATACCAGCGCCTCCAACGGTGTAGCGGGGATTGAGCAGGTTCTTTCGATGGCTGGGACTTTTGAGCCACTCGCCCACGGTTATCTGGACAGGGTCTCCAATCTTCTTCCCAGTGAAGATGTTTTCCCCGGCGGCAGTAAAGTCTTTGATGCCCTCAGCCTGCAATCTCCCAATCACATCTCGGCCACTCAGGTCGAGGTGACCAAAGAAATGACGGTTGGCCATGTCCTCGCTATGGCGACGGGCGACCTCCTGCAGTTGCAAGTTCTCCTTCAGCGGGGAAAGTCCTTTCTCTTCCCGAGCCCGATTAATAGCTTGAAGAATTCCTTCCTCCAGCTCTTTTCCTGTTACTTCTCTTTGTGGCAAGGGAACCCGGCTCCGTTCCTCGGATGAGACCTCAGTCACGGGAACTACTGCTGACGTAACGGAGGCTGCTTCTGGAGCAGTTCCTAAAGTGACCGGCAGTACTTCATAGGAACTCCCATCGGTCGAGGTCACGAGAAATTTCACGATTTCTCCTGGGGAACGAAGAGCGAGAAACTGGGTCATATCCGCCTCTGAACGGATAATTTGTCCATTGGCTCCTACAATGATATGACCAGAGTTCCCCGGAGATTGCCCTGGGGTTGAGTCACGGTCAGGACGCATCCCCGCCCTTGCTGCTGGAGAGCCTGGGAAGACTACGGTAATCTTCACTCCCCGTATCATCCCTTGACGAAACTCCTTTCCTCGAATCCCAAGATAGACTCTTCCCTTTGAGCTGCCCCCCTGCTGATTGACCACAGCCTCGCTGGGTATCGATGAGATTCCTGGTTGCGCAACCAAGGGGTTCGTAGCCTCAGCGGCGGTTACGGCTGCAGTCGTGTTCTCAAGCGCCGGTGAGGTCACTCCTTGAGAAGACGGTGGCTTCGCCGCCTCACCCACCGTTGTTCCTGCAGGAAGGACTCTGGAAGGAAAGGATGTCTCTTGGAGAGCAGAGAAACGCACTGCCCACCTCCCTCCTATCCAACCGGCCCCACAGGGTAAGAGGATAAAAGCAATAATGGTCGAGAGACGAGGAAGAGTACGCCTTACCCACTGCCTAGTTTTTTCTACTCTGCTCGGAAGAACCTCTCGTAATTCTTCGATTAATGTCGATACTGATCTCATCTCCGTGCCACCTTTTCCCCCCTCGTGTCCGCCTCGTCAAAGGGGCCCCCTCTAGATTTCTTCGTGACCTCACTCTCCAAGGCTCTTCTCAGGCTCGCCCCAATCAGGTAGCCGGCGATCCCCCCTACCGGACCGCCAATCGCCGCACCGACGATCATGTTTCTAGAAGCGGCGCCAATAATCGCTCCTGTCCCTGCTCCTAAAACACCACCACCATAGGCAAATTTATCGTAGAAAGTGCCCAAGCCACTCGCCCAACTCGTGAGCACGACGGCAATGAGCACAACGCCAAGGACTGTGCGTTTCATAGTCTTCTTTAAGCTACCATCGGAAGAAGCACCCCTATCCTCCTGGAGATCCGTGGATCACTGCTTGACCGGGGTTCTTAATACTATTCTTCGTAGCTGCGAGTTCTACTCTTCAGCCGCTCGATATCACGCCGTTGCCGGTGGATCTCACGGTTCTGCTGCTGAATTTGGCTCTGTTGGTAGGCTGCCCTGTTCTCCAGACCTTGGAGTTGATCCCCAATCAGGCCGCCTCCGAGCGCTCCCATAGCCCCACCGATCGCTGCTCCAGCACCAGGGGCGCCGACTGCTGCTCCGACAATCGCGCCGCTTGCCGCCCCCAAACCACCGCCCACTAAGGTCCCCTTTTCTCGAGTACTCAGGGGCTGCGAACATCCTCCCAGCAGGAATGCCAACGCGACCAATACGAGACGGGCTTGAACTTTTCGATTCGTCATCAGATCATCCCTCCAGAGTCAGAAGTCGATATGAGGTATTCGACTGTAACAGTATGTTCTATATCTTAAGCAAAGGGCATGCCGGCAAGAAAGTTGAAAACAAGAGAGAGAACCGCAAGAAAAGATTTTCGTGACAGTCCAGTTGTGTAGGAAAATTCCCCCACCAGCGTAGGCGCTCCCATACAGATTTCTGTGGGGTCGTGTTCTCTCAAGAAGCCAAGAAAAAAGCGCAACTAAAAGACTCTGCCCTCATCCTGGTCGGCAGAGGGAGGGGGAACCGGAAGCCTGGTCGACGGAGAGGAGGGAGGCCGTTTCGACTGCAACCTCGTAGCAGGCTGAGCAGGAGCTTTTCTGGTGGGAGCAATAGAGACGATGCGGGCATTCTGTACTTCAAGCAGAGCGGAAGAATCTGTCGAGCGACGCATCGCGAGCCTCCCTGCCACAGTGACCTCTAAACCCTCCCGTACCCTCATAGGTTCTGCGGCCACGACCTTCACCGCGTTACCCACAGTGTCTACTAAACGAAAGGTAGAATGCCGGACGTCAACAACCCTGCCTCTAAGCCTCACTTGCTGGCCATCAAAAATCTGCGGCAGCTTCAGAACTTCCGCAATAGTGGTATAGGAGCCGTCTGGCAGCGCATGAGGGACGCCCCCAAGGCTAGGTGCTGCCATCCTCTCCTCTGCCTCCCTGGTCGGATGGGGAACAGAAAGGGGGGGTACACAGGCAGAGAGAAACACACAGAGAAACGCAACTTCTGCGGCCTCTGTAGTCTTCACGAACCGCACGACCGCAGCAGAGAGTTCCTGGTAGAAACAGGGTAACTTCTCGTTTGCCGTGTTCTTATAACATCTTCTGTCCGTTGCTCTGTCCCGTTTCTGTTTTTGCTAAGTTTTCTGATTGAGCAATGGCCTCCAGCAGCCCGCTGGTGAGCACTCGCTCCATCTCACGAGCTTTGCGACTACACTCCACGTGAACTTGAATACACGCCAAGAGCTCTCGGACGCTAATCGGCTTTACCACTAACTCGCTCACTCCTAACCTCATGGCCGCGAGCTGGATGTCCAGATCATCCCTTGCCGTCAACAGAATGACGGGAATAGAGCGGGCAATGGCCATCTTTTTTAACGCCGCACAGACCTCCAGTCCATCCATTCCTGGCATCATGAAGTCAAGTACAATAACGTCTACGGTACCTTGGCGCACCTTCTCCAGACACTGTTGCCCACTGTAAGCAGGTAACACCACCATGCCCCACTTGGACAACAGACAACTCACCATCTCCACCATGTCTGGATTGTCGTCCACAACCAATACGGTAGGGGGAAACTCAAAACGTGAGAGTGACATCGGCGAATACAAGAGCAATAGTCATGCCGATAAGGAGAATGGAGGAAACACAAAACTGCCATGAATTTGTCGCAAATTTTCGTCTCTAGGACTTCCCTACGTAAGGGAATCCCTACACAACTGTAGGGGAATCCCCTACAGTTGAAGAATTCTCAAAAGAGACGATTGGACCTTCTCGTTGCGAAAGAGAAGATCCAGAGACGGTGCGCGGCTCAGGGAGCCTTTTTTACTTTCATGCTAAGCAGCTCCCTTGATTGACCGACGCTTCGAGACCACAGTGCGCCATCTCTCTTTTCGTAACTGACTTGGAGGCTGTTGCCGCCAGTGCAGCAACCCCAAGCGAATGTACCCAGGATCAAGGCCAAGCACCGAACAAATGTTCACAAAAGAGAAGGGCCACCGATGGTCTTCGCTGAAAAACCATTCCTCGGCCTCTTTCGCCAGCCGCTGAGTGTGCTGACGCCCAGAAATAAACTGTTCCTGAAAACACCGGAACGCATCCTCAAGCACAGCATACATGAGGGCGAACTCACCGCGCAGCGCATATATCCTAGACGGAGTGTTGAAGAAGAGTTCAGGAAGAACCGCACCCGAGTCATACAGGAAAGGAACTCGAGTGAAAAGCTGAAATGGTCTGGGTTGGCAAGTGATATGCAGCTTTGTGTGCATACAGCTCTCTCTCCTGCTATGGAAAGAAATGCAACAGACATGCCAAGGGCAAGGAGGAAAAAGGCAAAGGTTGCGGAGAAATTGCGCGCTGCTCCCTGCAGAGGTGTAAGCCTTTTCTACATCCGCCGAGAGTTGTAATCGGTAGGAGAAACGTAAGGCCTAATAATACTCGTTGTTATCTGTTTGCCTGGAGAGGCATGTCGTGTCGTATGATCCAGTCGAACATCGGCTGAAATACGTCTTGCGCAGCCTTCGTGCCGAACACGACATCAAGATGTCCCCAGTTTTCCAACACCCGAAACTGGACGTCGGCTGCAGCCGTCGCCCGAGCGGTATATTCGACGCGTTCTGACCACGGGATCCCAGCCTGATCGATGTTACCACAGGCAAAAGCCAGGATTGGCACGTTCATCACAGCCAACGCCTGCCCATAGTCGAATTGCGTATTAGCGAGGTGGCGCTTGAGCTCAAAGCCCCCGTGGTTCTGCACCCGCGGCCAGTAGCGGTCCTGGTGTTGCAAGATCCGAGCAAGAACAGTAACATCCGCATATCCCCCCTGAGCATTCGATAATCCACCTTGCGCACCAAAGGTGGCGTTGACATACAAGAAGTGAGTCAGGGCTTCGGCGCGGTTTTCAAAGACCGGCAGGGGAAGGAAATCCGGACCAGAAGGATCGTCGATAATGTCCTGCAGGACCTTCATCCAGCGCTTATACGGCATATACCGTCCCTCTAGATCATCGGCAAACCAATTGGGAGTCGGCATGCGCTGGCGATAGAGGGGATCCGTATCCGGCGGGTCAAGCACGTAACCATCGAGGAGGATTAACCCGAGGAGATCCTCGCGCCCGTATTGCGCTGCGTAGAGAGCAGCAAATGTGGCGCCGTGCCCAAAGCCACCGACAAAGATCTTTTGTGTCCCGCTGACTTCTCGCACAAAATGAGTCGCTGCGACGACATCCTCGATAAACGCCTCTGTTGTCCAAGCCTGCATGAACCTGGAATCATAAATCTGCTCGCGCGGAACAAAGTGAGTCCGATAATCCAGGGTCCAGGTCTCAATCCCGCGGTTGGCTAAGTAGAGGCGCAGATCGTAACGCTCATCTGGAATAATGATTTCACCGTGCAAATGTGGCCCGGGCAGAAAGAGAAAAACGGGGCGGGCCGCTGTGCCCTGCCCTGCTGTTGTCCGCGCGATGCGGCGG
>CAZAYE010000065.1:1892-9958 GCA_964489255.1 uncultured Enterobacteriaceae bacterium | reverse complement strand
TCCCACGTTTCCGGTCAGGAATGGCTACGCGGCTATGGTTATGATGAGTTTTTCCTTGTAGAAAAGCGGCACCCCACGAAACAAGATTTGGATTCAGTCTCTCTAGACCGTCCCATCATTCTGCGCCATCGCACCGGCCATGCCGCGGTGCTGAACAGCGCCGCGCTACAGCATGCTGGCATTCATCGAGATTTCGTTCCACCCGATGGGGGCAGTATCGAGCGCGATCCTTGGAACGGCGAACCGACTGGTGTGGTCTACGAACTTGAGAAGTTCCTCCGAACGGTCGTTCCTCCTCTTCCCTCTCAGGACTTCTTTGCCGGCGTTAAACAGGCAAACCTTGCATTACTCCGCCATGGTGTGACTTCGTTTCATGACGCTAGTGCCGGGAACACGCTCGAAGACCTTGCTCTTTTCCGCCGTCTCAATGCGGAGGGTATACTCAATTCCCGCGCGACTGTCATGATTGGCATTGATGCCTTGCCCCGGGTGGTCGAGGTCGGCCTCGCTCCCTCGAGCGGGGATAATCAGGTGCGTCTAGGCAGCATAAAAATCGTGTTGCACGAAAGCCGAGGAGGGCTCTATCCTCCCCTAGAGGACCTCACTGAGATGGTCTGGCAAGCCCACCGATACGGTTTCCAGGTTGCCGTGCACGCAGTGGAAGAAGGACCGGTGTGCGCTACCCTTGAGGCGATCGAGCACGCCCAGACACGCTTGCCACGGGCCGACCACCGCCACCGGGTCGAGCACTGCGCCCTCTGCCCGCCGCCTTTTATTGACAAACTGGCAGAAACCGGCACGGCTGTGGTGACCCAACTGGGATTCCTCCATTTCTACGGCGAGAAGTATGCAACTGAGGTCGATTCCGAGGTTCAGGACTGGCTCTACCGGACGAAGAGTCTTTTACAGCGCGGAGTACCGGTGGCCGGCAGTTCCGATTGCCCTATTGCACCACTTTTTCCTCTGATCGGTATACAGACCGCGATGACGCGCCGGTCGCGGTCTGGCATCCCCTTCAATCTTTCAGATTGCCTTTCTCTCTCTGAGGCACTGTCGCTCTTTACCAGCGCGGGCGCATGGGTAGGCTTTGAGGAGTCCTGCAAAGGAAGAATCACACCAGGCATGTTAGCTGATCTCACCGTGTTGGACGGAGATCTAACGACGACCCCGGTTGAAGAGATCAGTACCCTCAAGGTTACAATGACTATTATTGGGGGAGAGGTTGTGTGGTCGGCGTGATATTTGGCGATCACCCTTCGACAAGCTCGGGGTGATCGGGTAAGTGTACAATATTCCATACAGTGACCATTCGTGCTGAGTCCTGAGCCTAGTCGAAGGGTCGCAGCACGAATTCGCTTGGCTCATCCATGTCCTTCACCGCCGTCATCTACGAAAAAGAAGGTCCACTCGCAATTGTGGCGCTCAACCGACCCAAGCTGCTGAACGCCTACAACGTGGAGATGCGCGACGACCTCTACCAAGCGTTGTGGGCCGTACGAGATGACCCTGAAGTGCGTGTGATGATCTTGCGAGGCGAAGGGCCAGCATTTTCTACTGGAGGTGACGTATCCGAATTCGGTTCGGCGCCCTCACCAATCGGCGCTCGGGAAATTCGTTGGCGACGCGACGTTTGGGGGACACTGCTCAGCCTCCCGCAGCCCACGATTGCCGCGGTGCACGGATACACCGTCGGAGGAGGCATGGAAATGGCTTTGCTGTGTGACCTCTGCATTGCGGCCGAAGACACCGTCTTCTTTTTACCTGAGACTGGGCTCGGCATGATTCCTGGTGTCGGCGGTACGCAAACCGCGCCGCGGGTGATCGGCTTAGGTCGCGCTATGGACATGGTTCTGACTGGGAAAAGAGTGGACGCGCAAGAAGCTCTGGGCATCGGATTAGTGAATCGAGTCGTGCCGCGGGAGACCCTCTTGACGGCTGCTAAAGCTCTGGCATACACACTTGCCGAGCACGACCCGAGGGTTACAGCTCTAGCCAAACGGGCTATTCGCCAAGGGGGAGACCTCAGCTTGGCTGAGGGCTTGGCACTAGAGAGGCGTCTTTGGGCCTTGATTTGCAGACAAGGGGCTTAAGCCTCTTGTCGCCTTTGCGACTAGCTCAGAGCTAATGGCTGAACGCTATTCAGAGGAGTAACGATGAACACGGCCAATTTTTTGAGCATTCCCGCTATGATGTTTCCCGACCAGGAAATCCTTGTCTTTGAAGGCACCCGTCTGACATATGGAGACGCACTGGAGAGGGTACGACGGCTGGCAAGCAGCCTGCGCGCATTAGGCGTCCAGCCGGGCGATCGCGTGGCTGCACTGCAGACCAACTGTAACCAGTTCATCGAGACCTATTATGCCACTGCTACCCTCGGCGCGACCTTCGTGCCGCTGAACTATCGCGCGAAATTGCCAGAACTGGAGTACATGGTCACCGCCGCGAATGTCAAAGTCCTCTCTATTGGTGATCGCTATATCGATTCGGTGAAGCAACTCCAACCCCAATTCACCAGTGTCCAACACTACGTGGCCATGGACAGCAAGCACCCCGACATGCTCCACCACGCAGATCTCATTGCCACAGGTTCTTCTGACATCGAAGACGCCGAGGTCGACGAGAGTGATGTCTCGATCTTGATGTACACCAGCGGCACGACTTCCCTGCCCAAGGGCGTGATGCTCACCTACGGCGATTTCACGAACTACGTAGTTGGCACGGTGGAAATGGCCGACGGCACTCCTCGCGGCACGTCACTCCTGTGCACGCCGCTTTACCATATTGCCGGTACCGCCAACATCATGACCGCCATTTGGGCGGGACGGAAGATTGTCGTCCTGCGCCAGTTCGATCCGAAAGAGTGGCTCGCCGCAGTCCAAAATGAACAAGTCACGCATGCCTTCGTCGTCCCGACAATGATGAAGCAGCTCATCGATCATCCAGAGTTCTCCCGGTTCGATCTCTCCAGCCTGCAGAACCTCTCCTACGGCGGAGCTCCGATGCCGTTTCCAGTCGTCCGCAAGGCGATCGAGCTGTTTCCCAGAACGGTAGGGCTCGTGAACGCTTTTGGTCAGACCGAGACAACTTCAACCCTGACCGTTCTGGGACCAGATGACCATCGCCTCGACGGCACCCCACAAGAGGTCGAGCGCAACCTCAAGCGCCTCACCTCAGTAGGCAAGCCGCTGCCGGACGTGGAAGTGCGGGTGCTCGACGACGATAACAAAGACTTACCACCGAACGAGATCGGTGAGGTCGTGATTCGTACCCCGCGCGTGATGAAGGGCTACGCCGGTCAAGAGAGCGCCACGGCGGCGCTCCTCGATGCTGACGGCTGGCTACACACCCGTGATATGGGCTATATCGACGAAGACGGGTATATTTATTTGGTTGGCCGCAAGGATGACATCATCATCCGTGGTGGCGAGAATATCGCACCGGCTGAAATTGAGGCAGTGCTGCATGCGCATCCAGCTGTGGATGAAGCCGCGGTTATCGGCGTACCTGATGTGGACTGGGGACAAAAGATTGCCGCATTCATAGCCTTACGTCCCGGGAAGACCGTCAGTGCCGAAGAATTGGTCGATTTCTGTCGCCAGCGGTTGGCGAGCTTCAAGAAGCCAGAAGCGATCCGCTTCGTAGATGCGCTGCCCAAAAACCCGCTTGGCAAAATCCTGAAGAAGGAACTCCGCGCACAGTTTGCCGAATAACCACCTCTTTGCCCTCTCCCACCTTTCGGGAGAGGGAAGCTGCACCCATGGCAGATCTCACCTACGAAAAACGCGACAAAATCGCCTGGCTATCCCTTCAGCGGCCTGACCACGGGAACCGTCTGACCCCAGCGATGGCCGAAGAGCTCGCAGCTCTGTGCGAAGCGGCTGCCGATAATGATGAGGTCGAGATTGTCGTCCTCACCGGTACAGGTGACATCTTCTGCCAAGGTTTGGACTATCCACTTGATCAAAAAGGAGCAAAGGCGGCCCAAAGCATCTATGCCAAGTTCGGAGAACTCTGCTGTGTTGAAGCTCTCGCTGCGTTGACCAAACCGACTGTGGCGGTGCTCAACGGCGACGCGATCGGCGTAGGATTAGAATTGGCTTTAGCCTGTGATCTCCGTTTAGCAAGAGAGAGTGCGCGATTGGGCCTGCCACAAGTCACTGATGGCCTCATGCCGTTCTGTGGTGGTACGCAGCGACTGCCACGGATCGTTGGCCAAGCCAAGGCTCTCGAACTGGTACTGACCGGTGAGGCGGTCGAGGCGCGAGCAGCACAACGTATCGGCTTGGTGAGCGAAGCTATCGCAGCCGCTGCCTTCACTGCCCGTGTTGACGAGGTACTCACTGGTCTGCTAGGGAAAGGCCCCATCGCTTTGCGTCTCGGCAAAGAAGCCGTACTCAAAGCGATGGATTTAACGCTCGATCAGGGGATTCGTTTGGAAGAAGATCTCTACGCCTTGCTGCAGACCACGCAGGACCGGGCAGAAGGCGTGCGATCATTCCTTGGCAAGAAGACACCAAAGTTTACAGGACGCTAGCAATACCAACAGGAGGACGGACTCATGGCCAATCAGCTTGGGAAAATGTATCTCTGCGGGAAATGTGGTTCACAGGTGATTGTGACCAAAGGCGGCAACGGCACGCTGAAGTGCTGTGGCGCCGAGATGCAGAAAAAGTGAACTGAGCAGTCAGCTCTCAGCTGTCAGCGGCTAGCAAGACAAGACATGCTTAATCGTGCTCCCAATTCTAGAAAGAGAGTCTCTTTACTGGTACTCTTGTCACCCTGAGCCCTTCGACTGCGCTCAGGGTGAACTCCGCGAAGGGTCTCACCGTCAGATTCTTCGCTTCGCTCAGAATGACAGCAGCAGAAAAGTTCCCGGGGCGCTCATTCCTCCCTCAATACCAACCGTGCTCGATCGAGATCAAAACTGAAGTCTTCTCTCTCAAGAGTCAAATGAGGATTGTAGTAGGGGTCACGGGCTAACAGCGCTCCCCAGTGATCCAGCATGTACTCGACCTCCGCTGAGCGGGGCGGTTGGTACCAGCGGCTGCGTGCTTCGTGATGATAGAGGAGGGCGTAGGGTGTGTAGACGACGAGATACCCGCGCACGGAAAGTCGCAAACACAGATCGACGTCATTAAACGTCACGGCCAGACGTTCGTCCATGCCACCCACTTCCTCATAGACTGCTTTGCGAGCCATTAAACAGGCTGCAGTGACCGCACTATAATTGCGGATGAGATGAGGAAAGGAGTAATAGCCACGGCTCTTGGCTGGGAGATATTTATGCGCATGCCCAGCTACGCCGCGCATGCCCAGCACCACACCGGCATGCTGAATCGTCCCGTCAGCATAGAGGAGCTGGGCGCCAACTGCTCCGACCTCTTGCCGTTGAGAGTGTTCAAGTAAGGCTTCCAGCCATTCCGGCAGGATGACTTCTACATCGTTGTTGAGAAACAGCAGATGCTCTCCACGCGCCAGAGTAGCAGCTTGGTTGTTCAGGCGCGCGAAATTAAATGGCCCATGATCTCGAATGACTCGATGGGAAATCGAGCTAAGATACGACAATGTTCCCGGCTCCTGGCTGCCGTTGTCGATGATGAGGATTTCGTAGTGCCGGTACACAGTCTGCGTCTCGATACTCTCTAAACAACGGCGGAGCAGGCTAAGCCGATCACGGGTGGGAATGATAATACTGATTAGTGGTGTACCTCGTACCTGGCGGTGGACGCGGAAGGTGCAGGGTATCGGTCCATCCTCGACCACGGCTGCCTCTCCCCTGCGGTTTAAGGCCTCACTGAGGGCGCGCTTGGCGCTAGTGTGTTGCTGCAAGAGAGCAAAACGGCCTCCTGAGTTCACCCCAGGCGTTTTTTCCCCCTCCCCCTGTAGGGGAGGGAATCCGTTCTTCAGTTCGTGCTGAGAGTGGCGTTTGTGATAAAGAATCCGCGGCACATGCACGACGCGCTTGCTGTGCTCAGCACAGCGGAGCAACAGGTCGTACTCCAAACTCTCGGCATAGGCCGCGCCAAAGCCGCCAACTGTCTCAACGAGTTGTTTCCGATAAACCCCAAAGTGACAAGCGTACAGACTCGAGCCACAGAGATCCGGTGACCAATCAGGCTTGCAGAACGGCGCGGACCGTCGCCCAGCGGCGTCGATTGTATCTTCATCTGAATACGACAGGTCACTTTGAGCATCCTGCAAGCGCCTGACAACTTCATAGAGCGCATGTGGCGCCAGCGTATCGTGCTGCCCTAACAACCCGATAAACTCACCAGTGGCCAGACTCAACGCATGATTCAGCACCGTCGCTCCATCAGTGGGAGTGGGCAACGAAAAGACTTTCACCCGCGCATCTCGGCTCTGACACTGAATCAATACCGATCGGATTATTGAGGAGAGAGAGTTTACGTCACCCAGCAGTAACTCCCAGTGCGGGTAAGACTGTCTCAGCACCGAGGTCAGGCTCTCTTCAAGCCAAGGCCCGTGAGGATCGTGTATCGGAATGAGAATACTCACTGTGGGCTGCTCTATGAGAGCGGCAAGACGGTTTGCAACCTCCGTCGTAGAGCCTAGCAGTCGTGCTTCCTCACGCACCCAAGCGGCATACGGATCAGTGCCAAATAGCCCTTCCCAAGAGGCAAAACGGAATGGGAGGAAATGGCGCCACCGTCGGTAGTAGACCCGCAGGCGTTGGTAATATGCGGACAGGCGCCAGCCGAAGAGCTGCTCCAGCCGCTGCCGGTCGCTTTCGCGCCGTAACACCGCGGTGCGGTGCTGCCCAGTCTCTCGCTCGTTGCCTTGCACGTCACACTCAGAAGGCCACTGTACCCTCTCTGAGAGAGTTGCGGGTCCCTGTACCATAAACCCCGGCCGCTCGCCACCTTTAGGGCTTGCCAGGCGAGCAGGAATACCGTAGGAAAAGCTGGGGCTAGGGTCTAACGTCCAGAGTTTAGGAGTCTTAAGGTTCGGCGTCGAGCGCCGAAAGTGTATTGTGAGGATTTGATTGTCTGACAAAAGCAACAACCTTAATTCCGGTCCCCGGCTCCTGACCCCTGACTCGTTTTTCTCGAACAACTCTGGACTCCGGACCTCGGACTCCGAACCGAGTGACTCTCGATTGTCTTGTGCAATCGTCGTGGCCTCGTTTCGGCCAGGTCGCGTGATCGATCGTTGTCTGCGCTCCCTGCTCGCTCAACAGGGAATTGCCCATCTAGAAATAGTTGTCGTCGATAGTTCAGCCGACGGTACGGCAGAGCGACTCCAACGTGACTTTCCTCCCATTAACATTATCGGCTTAGAGAAACAGACTCCTCAATCCATTGCCCGCAATATTGGCATCTCGCATACCCGAGCGCAGTTCGTAGCGATTACCGACCACGATTGTGTAGTGCCGCCTGATTGGCTCGCTCGCCTGTTGGCCCGTCACCGCGAGGGGGAGTATATGGCGGTCGGCGGTGCCGTTGGGAATGGTACCCCCACCAGTGCGATCGGTACAGCAGGGTATCTGATCGAGTTCAACGAGTTCTTACCTGTTGGCGAGCCACGTTTGGTTACTATGGTTCCTCACTGTAACGTCTGTTTTCGTCGCGAGGTCTTTACGACCATTGGCCCGTTCGTAGAGGTTCCGCCTGGAGCTGAAGACCTGGTCTTCAATTTCCTCCTCTGTCAGCAGGGGAGACGCATTTTCTTCGACCCCACTATTATTGTAGAACATATCAATCGAGCCGCCTTCTCCAAATTCTTGCGTCATCAGCATCTGCTCGGGTTCGGGTCAGCGGTCGCTCGTCGAACGGTTGCCCTCAAAGGACAGTTCCTTGTTCGCCACCCCAGTTTCGCCTATAGTCTGCCTCTGGTGCGTCTGATCCGCACGATGGGTCGGCTGCTGGTCCACAATCGATCCGCGCTGCTGCGCTATCTGTGGCTCTTACCCATTCTGCTGCCGGGGCACGTGGCCTGGACAGGCGGATTTCTCACTGGATTGCGAGAGGAATTGCCTCCTGTCCGGCTCGGGCAGAGCGCAGCATCTGCTTCCTGGGAAAGTCGAGCAGGAACCGCATCTGGAACGG
>CAZAYE010000065.1:0-1882 GCA_964489255.1 uncultured Enterobacteriaceae bacterium | reverse complement strand
GGGTACGAAAGCATTTCGGTTGTGATTCCCGCACTCAACGAGGCGGCCGCGCTGCCGGAACTCATTCAACGGACGGATGAGACCCTTCGGCTGCTTGACCGGCCATACGAAATCATCGTGATTGATGACGGCAGTGAAGATGAAACCCCCTCTCTGCTGCGTGAACTGGCAGCGAGTTATCCTCATCTGCGTGCGGTTCGCTTTCGCCGCAATTACGGCAAGGCCGCGGCACTGGCCGAAGGCTTCACCCGGGCGGATGGTGATTTTCTCATCACCCTCGACGCAGACCTGCAAGACGCCCCTGAAGAAATTCCTCGCCTGCTCGATCAGCTTCTCCATCGCTTCGATGTCGTGTGTGGGTGGAAGCAGGATCGTCAAGATTCTTGGACGCGCGTGCTGAGTTCTCGGCTGTTCAATGCGGTTACGTGTCTGCTCACCGGACTGCGGTTGCACGATATCAACTGTGGGCTCAAGGGGTATCGCCACCAGGTCGTGCAAGAGCTCCGGCTGTATGGCGAGATGCACAGATTTATCCCTGTCATCGCTCGCCAGCGGGGATTCACCGTTGGAGAAATCCCGGTGCAGCATTTCCCGCGACGCTTTGGCCGCTCACGCTACGGCTGGTCGCGGCCGTTGAGTGGCTTATTTGATCTTCTTACTTTGCTGATGCTCGGACGGTACACCAACAAACCTCTGCACTTTTTTGGTCTGTTGGGTTTAGGCTGCGAGTTGGTAGGAGGCCTGATTACGCTGGTGCTGGCAATCGGCTGGCTCCAGGGACACTGGATTAGCAATCGGCCCCTCTTTCTGGTGGGTATCTTTTTCCTGCTTTCTGGTCTGCAGTTTATGTTCTTCGGCTTGCTGGCGGAATTGCAGATTTACTTGAGCGCACAGCGCGAGAATTGTGGGATCGCTGAAGTCATCGAAAATTTGCCCAATACCAGCGATGCGGTTGCAGTTCGCCAGACTCGCTGAGTGGGTGCCGTCCTGCCTTGACTATGCAGTTCGTGCTCGTCGGTCCTTCGGCTCCCCTGCGTGGCGGCATTGCCATCGACAATGATGCTCTGGCGCAGGCATTACGTCAGGTTGGACACACGGTCGAGCAGATCAGCTTCAGCCGCCTTTATCCCACCCTGCTCTTCCCGGGCCGGAGCCAGTACGACATGACTGTTGGAGCCGGACCCTCGCGGGCGCGCCCCTGTCTTGACAGCCTCAATCCATTGAGCTGGTGGCGTACGGCGAAGGCGGTCGCACACTTGCAGCCGCATCTGGTCACATTTCAGTGGTGGCACCCGTTCTTGGCGCCGTGTTACGCTACACTGCTGGCTCGTCTTCAACGCGCCTGCCCAGCAATCCCACGCGTGTTGATCTCTCACAATACGCGGCCGCATGAGCCGTTGCCCGGCCAGGATGCGGCCTTACGCCTGGTCGCGCAACGCTGCACGGGCGCCATTGTCCATTCCCGCTCGGAGCGCGACTTGATGAGCACTCTCGCTCCGGGCACGACAGTCCACATCGTGGACTATCCCTTGTTACAGACTTCCCGCCCCCTCCCCGTACGAGACGTGGCCCAACGTCGCCTGGGCGTGTCCGGCCGGGTCTTACTGTTCTTCGGCTATATCCGCCAATACAAAGGGGTCGATCTTTTGCTACAAGCACTTGCGCAGGTCCCAGGAGATCTTGGCATTACCTTATTGATCGCAGGAGAGTTTTATGAACCGGTTGAAACGTATCAGGCGTTGATCCGAACTTTGGGCATTACCGATCGGGTGCGTATCATCGATCGCTACATTGCCGAGCCGGAATGGCCGGATCTCTTCGCTGCGAGCGACGCACTGGTGCTCCCCTACCGTGCGGCCTCGCAGAGCATGTCAATTGCTCT
>CAZAYE010000064.1:0-9983 GCA_964489255.1 uncultured Enterobacteriaceae bacterium | reverse complement strand
CCATGAACTCGTTTCAGGTTAACAGTACCACCGAGACGTGTTTTGGCGTCGACCCTAACGGTCCGCTGCCACCCGTGCTGAATCCTGTTGCCCCAGATTCACCAGGCCTACCTAGGGATATAGTTGATGACGTTACGCAAACCTATTATCCACACGTTGGGGGGGGAGGGCGCCTCGCCACTAAATGCCCGGCCAATAAGGATTGCAGCGACAACAACGCCGTCCCCAGATGCACGGACGGGAGCCAAGCTAATTGCGACGCCACGGTTCTCGACCACTATACAACGTCCTTTAACTGGGCCGCCCTGAATTTCGCGGCCATCTGGCTGCGCCCACAGTGGGCTTTGGTGATCAACAGTGTGATCACCGACGTGCAAAATGCCGGTATCACGTTTGTGACCGGCGGCGGCTATACCACATCAGACGTCATCACCGGGTACTGGGGTCTGGCGAGAAAAAACGTCTTTATCGGCAGCACCCAGCCCGGCAACGCTTTCGCGTCCGACGCTGGACCGTTCAACCCATTCTCGGGACTGCAATGCGCAGAGAAAGCAAATCCACAGCGCTGTCTCTCCAAGGACGAGGGCATCAGTCTGCCGGTTACTAACTTCTCGGTCAATCAGCGCTTGTTTAGTGTCTACGACGGTCCCTCCTATCAGGACTCCAATGCCTTTTTGGATATCCACCCGACCAACCTCACTTTGGCTAACCCTCCGACCGGGTTCACGAAGTGTGAGCCGAGCTCAACCAACGGCCGTCCGTGCAACGACAGTGGGTGGATGAACGTAAATGTGCAGGGTGTACGAAACGATGGCAAGGGTCATTGCTATCTCCCGAACGCGGCAATCGCCTGGAAACAACCGAACGGGTTTTACTACGCCCCGGCGTTCCACTCGACCAATCTCTTTTTTGACAAGGTGGACATACGCCATTTCGTGATCGAGCCGTTGTTCGCCCCCGGGACGTTCCAGACCGATGTGGCCGAGGTGAAAAAAGAGTACTGTGTCTGGGACCCTGCGACGTTCCAGGGGTTTACCGACATCGATCGGCAGACCGTCCTGAACGACGACGACGGCTCGCTGACGGGACTGCTTGCGAAAGCCGGAACGTCTCCGCCAACCGAGACGATATCTGTCAACCTGGACCCGTTTTTCAACGCTCCGGTCGAAACGACTGAGTGTGCCTCTGACTGGGCTCCCTCCGACCCGAAGAAGCCACCCGCGACGGCCAAGACCAGTCCGTATCAATATGTGACGACCGTGGTCTATCCCAAGTGTGGTCAGGACAACACCTGCACCAGGTGCAGTACCAATAATACATGTGAACCAGGTGAACATAAGACCATTGACGATCGTAGCTGTAACAACGGCAACCCAGGGAAAGCCCGCTGTACCTGGTGGGATGCAGCTTGTTCAGACACAGCTCCGGGTACAGCGTGTTACGGTGTCCCATTGTACCGCCAATTTCTGACCGCCGAGGAAAAAAACGGCAATGTGAAACCGAACATTCGTATGATGGGACAGGCTAAGTTCCAGCGGAGCAGCCTCACCGTAAATCACGGTCAATACTACATTGATACCGGCGTCAGCGGAGAGCAACAGCAGTCGGCCGGCGCGAACAATCTGAACGTGTTTCGGGGTGGTAAGTCCTACGATGTGTTTTTTGTGTATGCCAAAAAAACCACGCAGCAGACCTACACGATGTTCGTCGGCACAGGCCTTGGGTCCGACTGGGCGGAGAAAAACGTAGTCATGGGTCACGTCAACCGCAGTAATTTTGCCTTCACGGCTGACCCTAGGGGGTGGCCTACCAAGTGGATCAGAACGTACGACCCCGATAAAGGCCTGCTGACGGTGACGGTCGACATGCAGTCTCCCTTTGCCAAACCAAAGGAGTCTCTCGCGGACGAGTTTGACTTGACGAAGAACGACTTGGGCAAGACCTTGTGCCAGCCCGCGACTATTTGCGCGTGGAATGACGAGAACAAGGACTGCGAATGCAACATCACGGATAAAAACAATTATCTTTACGACTCGTGCCACGAGAAGAATGCGCAGGGGAAGGATGCGATTTGCAGTTGGTCGGTCAAGGACCTCGATTGCCCCGCCGCCGGCTGCATTGGATTCGAGGTGGCATTTGATATCTCGTTCACTACCGAGACTGCCCCGATACCTCCGCCGACTACTACCTCGCCCTTTTCGAGCGATTTCAATGTGCCCTTTGTTAACGTTGCCGAGGGAATCTCGGGTAAGGAGTGTCACTATCCGTCGCCGCCGGCGGATTAGCAGCGTGGTGGGAGCGAGCCTGAGCGGGCCGGGAGATAGATGGCGGGCCAGCTGCCCGGGCACCCACCATAACGTTCACCTTCGATAAGGTGTTGCGTCGTTACGCATGTTGCCGTATTTTGCTTAGCTAACCTTCCGTAGGGAGACCGGACGAGTAGCAGGGTGCAAACGTTCTATGTGAAACTACCCGAGGGTATCAACAGTCGTGCCGATGCCGTGGCAAGGGGAATGACACGGAGCAACGGATGATCGTCTTGATTGGCGGTGAGAAGGGAGGGACAGGAAAAACCACTCTGGCGACGAATTTGGCCGCCCAACACAGCGCGACCGGACGGAGAGTGCTGTTAGTAGATGCCGACCCCCAGGGGTCAGCATCCAATTGGGCCCAGCTCCGTGAAGAGGCCGGGATCCTGCCCAGTGTCGCCTGGGTGCAAAAATTCGGGCGGGAACTGGAGGCCGAGCTCCAGCACTTAGCCCGTCACTACGAGGATGTCATTATTGACGTTGGCGGCCGAGGGAATTCGCTGGAACTCAGTACGAGTCTGGCTATCGCGGATAAAGCGGTGATTCCGTTACAAGCTTCACAGTTTGATCTGTGGACTTTGGCCCGCATGGACAAACTTGTCTCCCTAGCGAGGCGGGTGAATCCGTCTTTGCGTGCTCTGGTCGTCATTGGGCGCGCCTCGCCGCACCCGCTGGTCTCGGAAAAGGCAGCGGCGCTGTCCGTCCTGGCCGATTATCCACAGTCAGAGCGAGTCACGACGGTCATTCACGACCGCATCGCTTACCGGCGGAGCAGCCATGAGGGGAAATCGGTGGATGAAATGGTACCAGCCGACAAGAAGGCTATTAAGGAGGTACGCGACTTATATGAGGAGCTGTTTCACCAATAAAACTTGGGGAAGATTGTAAGAGAGGGTCGCAGAGGCGGTTGCTCCTCAATCAATAAAGAAGAATCCCAACCCGACGATCATCCACAAAGCGATCAGTGTGGCTCCCTCAAGCCAGTTACTCTCTCCATCCAACGAAATGGAGGTAGCGAGCATCACCGAAAGTCCGAGAGCCGCCACCTCAAACAAGTTGAAGAACAGCGTCATCGTCTGTCCAAACAAGAGACTGGCGAAGACCAGCAGTGGCGTGACAAAGAGCACGACTTGCATACTCGATCCGAAGGCGATCGACATGGTCAGATCGAGGTTATTCTTGCGCGCAGCGACGATTGCCACGGCATTTTCTGCAACATTGCCTACAATAGGAACGATGATAACACCGAGAAACAGCGGGCGTATTCCCAGTGACTGCGCGACCGGATCAACGGTGTCTACGAGGAACTCGCTCATGAAGACAATGGCAATCGTCACCCCCGCCAGAACGCCCACTGCGGTCTTGACGTCCCACTTGGCCGTATGCTCGACAGGCTCTCTTGTACCAGCGGCGTAGGCATGGGATTCTTCGCCGGCGTGGACAGGGGATTCTTCGCCAACGTGGACAGGGGATTCTTCGCCGCCACCGGTGAGCAGATGGATCATACTGAGGACATATATACCCATCAGGACGCCGGCGACTCCGAGCGAGATTACGATAAGTTGCGGGTCGTCTGTCTCAGTGTGAAAGACCTGCACGGGAGTGCCAGGGTGAGCGATCTGCTGGAGAACCTCAAAGAGGGTAGGGACGATAAGCCCTATGACTGCCAACAGCATCATGGAAGCAGCGAGGCCTGTGAGAGTCCGATCGAATCGCTGGGGCCCATGCTTTAAACCACCAAGGAACAAGCTTAGACCTAAGACGAGCAGGACATTGCCAATGATGGAGCCGGTGACCGAGGCTTTGACGAGTTCAATTTGGTGGTTCTTGAGCGCCACCGTGGCGATGATTAACTCAGCGGCGTTCCCTAGTGTGGCCTGGATGAGACCGCCGATTCGTGGTCCTGTATGAATGGTCAATTCTTCGGTCGCTTCACCCATGAAGGCAGCAAGGGGGATAAGGGAAAGAGCCGAGAACAGGAAGATCACTGTCGGTGGTGCGTGCAGGACATATTCTGCGATCACCGCCAGTGGGACAAAAATCAGCATGTAGGTAAAGATAGGCAAGGCGTCGGCTCCTTCTTAGGTTTAGGGACAAAGAATACCCACAGATGAGGTCGCTGAAAAACGGTCGGAACTTTATCACACTTGTTCTGAGAACAAAAGGTGCTCGGCTAAGCGAAAGAGGCCCCAAGCCTCAACTGCCGGCGAGCGCCAGGAGAAGACGATGCGCGTGATTGTATATTCGGGCAAGGGGGGCGTAGGGAAGACGACACTTGCGGCTGCGACAGCGGTGCGGAGCGCGGAACTCGGCCACAGAACGCTGGTCGTCAGCCTTGATATTATTCCCACCCTTGCCGCAGTCCTGGATTCACCACTTGATCATGAGCCACGCCAAGTAGCAGAGTCTCTCTGGGCGCAGGAAATTAGTGTCACAGCCGATTTACAGCAACACGGCAAGACCCTTCAGCGGTACCTGATGCAACTGAGCGGCGCCAGTGGACCCAACGGCATGATATTGGACGGGCCCCTGGTTTTCCCCGGGGTAGACGGCTTGCTCGGTTTGTTCCATATCAATAAACATATCCGCGAAGGGCATTTCCAGCGGCTCATTGTTGATGCCCCTGCGGCGGGCGAGACTTTACGGCTCTTAACGACCCCGGATACTTTGCGCTGGTATGTTAACCGCTTGACGCGGTCAGAGAATACCGTGAGACAAATGCTCCAGTCTTTTGCCAATGGCGCGCTGTGGCCCTTAGCCAATCTTTTCAAAGCGTTGTCTGAACTGGCAAGAATGGCGGCGAAACTTCAACATATTCTGCAAGATCCAGACATTAGCAGTTATCGGGTGGTAACGCGTCCAGAAAAAATCGTGATACAGGAGATACAACGCGCCTGTGCGTCCCTGCGTCTCTTCAACTATCCTCTCGATGGGGTGGTGGTAAATGGTGTTCTCCCCGCATCGAGCGAGGGCGATTCCTTCTGGGAGCCGCGACGGATAAGGCAAGCGCAGCATCTCCAGACCATTGAAAAAGTGTTCCGCCCACTCCCTGTGCGGCGGGTCTCTTATTATGCCGAGGAGGTTGTTGGCCTCCCGATGTTATCTCAATTGGCGCAAGAATGTTTTGGCGAGG
This sequence comes from uncultured Enterobacteriaceae bacterium, assembly GCA_964489255.1. GTDB lineage: Bacteria > Desulfobacterota > Binatia > Bin18 > Bin18 > CAZAYE01. The sequence continues at coordinate 4,541 of CAZAYE010000064.1, read as the reverse complement.
CAGATCCGGGCGTGGTCTTGTATCGAGGCGAAAGAGAGGAGATCACGCAACGAGATGGCAAATTCCTCCTGCGGATACCGCTGCCTTTTGTAACGAAGAGAGAACTGCGAGTGCGGAAACGTGCCGAAAGGCTGGTCGTCTCTGTGGGCAATTTCCAGCGCGAGATTATTCTTCCTGCCGCGTTAGCCCAGCGAGCGGTCGGAGAAGGCCATTTGGTAGATGGGGTGCTAGAAATCCGCTTCCTGGGAGAGTGAGGAAGAGGAAATGGAACCTGAGCAGAGCAAAGGGGAAACGGCAGCCGACGCGCCGGTGACCGGAGAAGACGGTGCCGCTGCGAGGGACATCTCCCTCGTCATCTTTCGGCTGGGAACGCAGTGGTTCGCACTGCCGACCCAGGTGGTGAGAGAAGTAACCGAAGTGCGTACTATCCGGAGCATCCCGCGGCGGAATACGGAGGTGCTCTTGGGCTTGGTGAACCTCAGAGGTGAACTCCAGCTTTGTGTCTCGTTCAATAGCCTGCTTGGTCTGGAGAGTGAACAGAGGCGAACCCGGGCCAAGGACCGCCGTGGAACCGCACGGCTGGTCGTTATAGAAAAAGGGGGAGACCGCTGGGTGTTTCCGGCTGACGAGGTTCCTGGAGTCTTCCATTTTGCTCCGCGCGAGTTTCAGGAAATGTCGATGGCCCCAGCAGAAGGGGCAGCTCTTGCTTGCAAAGGCATGGTTCGTTGGTTGGAAAAGCAAGTGGGGTATTTAGACGAAACAGTGCTCTTCGACACTCTAAAGGGGTGTATCTCATGACAGACAGCAATGGATCCGGATTGCCCGACACCTTGATGTTGGAGCTGTTTTGCTCGGAGGTGGAGACGCAAGTCACCCAACTGAGCGAAGGGTTGTTGACCCTGGAACGGAGCCCACAGGACGCGACGGGTCTCGAAGCGCTGATGCGGGCGGCCCATTCGATTAAAGGCGCGGCGCGCATCGTCCAGCTCGATGCTGTAGCAGAACTTGCCCATGCCTTGGAGGACTGCTTTGTGGCGGCCCAGGAAGGGCGGTTACTCTTAACGGGAGAGACCCTCGAAGGGTTGCTGCATGGCGCCGACCAGCTTGCTTTTCTGGCAGAGCTGAAAGCCACAGAGATGACCACCTGGCTCTCGGAGCGCGAGGCGAAGATGCGCGAGACCGTCGTAGCCCTGCGAGCCCTATTGCAGCAGGGGGCAGCCGCTGGCCAGGGGCCCCAGCCGCGGGCTGAGCCGGGCGCTTCTCCTGTCTCAGCCGAGCCGTCGTTGACTGCTCAGCCCACGACGGTCTCCGCACAGTCTCCCTCTTCTGAACCTCCGGCGTTGCCTGGAACTGGTGGGAATAGATCGGAGGCGCCCGACCCAATGATGTTGGAGCTGTTTTGCTCGGAGGTGGAGACGCAAGTCACTCAACTGAGCGAGGGGTTATTGACCCTGGAACGGACCCCACAGGATGCGACGGGCCTCGAAGCGCTGATGCGGGCGGCCCATTCGATTAAAGGCGCGGCACGCATCGTCCAGCTCGATGCAGTGGTGGAACTTGCCCATGCCTTGGAAGACTGCTTTGTGGCGGCCCAGGAAGGGCGGTTACTCTTAACGGGAGAGATGCTCGAAGGGTTACTCCGTGGCGCAGATCAACTTGCCCCGCTAGCGAAACTGCAGGCAGCCGAGATGGCCACTTGGCTCTCGGAGCACGGAGCGAAGATGCGCGAGACCGCCGTAGCCCTGCGAGCTCTATTGCAGCAGGGGACAGCAGCTGGCCAGGGACCTCAGCCGCGGGTTGAGCCTAGCACTGTGGTGGCCCCTCCGGAGCCGTCACAAGCAACGACCCCTTTACCTTCCTCTGCCCTCTCGCGGACTGTAGACAAAACTCGCCCAGTACGAGTGACAGCAGAGAACCTTAACCGTTTATTAGGACTAGCTGATGAATCTGCCGTGGAAGCGCGCTGGTTGCAGCCCTTCGCTGCGTCGTTACTCAGACTTGAAAGGAGTCAGCGGGAATTGACTGAGGCCCTAACAGCCGTGCAGGAAACCTTAGTAGGGGCAGACCTGACTGAGCGAGCGCGGGACCGCTTAGCCAGCGTGCAACGAAAGGCTGAAAGTTGTCACCAAGTGCTGGTTGACCGCTTGCAAGAACTGGACGGCTTGGTCGGTCGTTCAGTGGATCTTTCTGAGCGGCTTCATCGCGAGGCGCTGGCGACGCGGATGCGTCCTTTTGCTGACGGTGTCCAGGGGTTTCCTCGGATGATACATGATTTGGCCAGGAAACTCGGGAAGCAGGTGAAACTCGACTTTGTTGGGCAATCAACAGCTGTGGACCGAGATGTCTTAGAGAAATTAGCGGCTCCGCTCACCCACTTGCTCCGTAATGCCCTCGACCACGGTGTCGAAACGCCGGAGGAACGTGTGGCGGCTGGGAAAGCTGCGGAAGGAACGATCCGGCTGGAAGCGCGACATCAGGGAGGAATGCTGTCCATTACCGTGTCTGACGATGGCCGTGGGGTAGATGTAGACCGTTTGCGACAAAAGATTGTCGAGAAGCAGCTCGCTACAGCTGAAGTAGTCAGCGCCCTGCCAGAAGACCAACTGCTGAAGTTCTTATTTGTCCCCGGTTTTTCTACAGCTACGGCGGTGACGGAGGTCTCCGGCCGTGGAGTAGGATTGGACGTCGTGCAGAATATGGTCAGAGAGATCGGAGGGGGGTTGCGAGTCGTCTCCCAAGCAGGGAAAGGCATGTCCTTCTATTTGCAATTGCCTCTCACCTTATCGATCATGCGGGCATTGCTGGTCGAAGTCGCTGGGGAACCCTACGCTTTCCCCTTGGCCCGTATTGAAGAGGTGATCACAATCCCGCAGGCAGAAATTGCCACCCGTGATGATCGCTTATTCTTCGTTTTTGACGGTCAGGACGTCGGCTTAGTCTCGGCGCATGACGTGTGGCACTTGCCTGCCCCTGAGACTCCTGCGAACCCCCTCCCGGTTGTGGTCGTCGGCGATGGAGCTTCTCTTTATGGAGTAGCGGTAGACACCTTTCTCGGAGAGAGCGACATCGTTGTCCGGCCGCTGGATTCGCGTCTGGGACGGGTGCCGGGCATTGCCGCTGCCGCCCTGTTAAGAGATGGTTCTCCTGTATTGATTGTTGATACTGAGGATCTCGTACGGTCCATTGTCGCCCTGCGCGGTGAGGTCCCGACACTCGACCTGCCTCAGCCGGTGGACAGCCGCAGACCGGCGGTACGCAAGCGGGTCCTGGTGGTCGATGATTCAGAGGTCATGCGGACGGTGGAGCGTGACATCCTGGCTCGCTGCGGCTACGAAATTGACGTTGCCGAAGATGGCCTGGAAGGGTGGGACGCCCTCCGCTTGGGGGACTATGATCTCGTCGTCACTGACGTGGAGATGCCCCGTATGAACGGTATTCAGTTGGTCAGTTTGGTCAGGCAGGAGCCCCGATTGCTCTCCCTGCCGGTGCTCATCGTGTCTGGCAACGAACGGGAAGAAGATCGCCGGTTGGGGTTAGCGGCAGGGGCAAACGACTATCTGACCAAGAGCAGTTTCCGCGAGGAAACCTTCGTGCATGTCGTGAGTAATCTCATTGGCGAGGCAGACGGATAGCCCTATATGAGCAAAGTGAGAAGGGGCGCAAGCTCTTTCACGGTTTCTAGAACACTCGAAAGCTGGAACCGTGACTCGGAAGGCTTGGATTCGTCGTTCTTTTCCTTCTGGTGCGCGAGTTGCATTTTTTGATACGCGTCGTCGATTTTGCTATGCACCTCTTCAGGAAGGCTCAGTTGGTTGGCGAGTGAACGCCAGGCTTGGTCTCGAAGTATAAAGGAGCCTCCCTTTGACATGGCCTCCTGGAGGGAGTGCATGTTGTACTGGAGTTCTTCCAGCAGTTGCTGCACGGCTTGACGCACTTGCTCTTTGACTTGTTGCGAGATGCGATCGGCGTAGCGGGTATGGTGACGGATGCGGGCAATGAACTCCACCTGATTCGGCAGCTTCACCATGTAGTCGGCGGCCCCGCGGTCCAACGCTTCCGCCTTAATCTTGGGATCTTCCTTAGCGGACAGCACGATGATGGGAATGCTGTTAAGGGCAAGGTGCTCGCGGAAAGACTTCAGCAGCGTCATGCCATCGAGGCCTGGCATGACCAGGTCTAACAAAATTAACTGGGGCATGAGCGCAGCAGCGGTGGCGAGGGCTTGCGTCGGGTCCTGACAATGGTGCACGCGCATATCTGCTTGGGTAGCGAGCATGCGGCGAACCGCCGCGCCCACGATCGGCTGATCATCGATCAGCAGAACTGTGATGGGCTGTCCCGTCGTAGACGCTTCGGAGGTGGTCGAAGAGGGTGTTTTCTCACTCATTGCTGTCTCCAGTGACGAGGTTCTCTTGAGGAGCCTACGTTACACCTTTTCCTACTTGTACAGCAAGTGTATTGCTTTGCCAGTAGTGGTTCGATTTCACAAGTAGGGGCGACCCGGCGGGTCGCCCGGGGAAGGGCGAGGCAGCGCCTCGCCC
>CAZAYE010000063.1:0-9988 GCA_964489255.1 uncultured Enterobacteriaceae bacterium | reverse complement strand
TCGGCGTAAAGGCTGTTCGATGAAGCCCTCCCTGTTCAGTCAGCTTCCTCAATACTGGATGCAAGGAATGATTGAGAACCTCAACGGCTTTCGTCGCGGCTGGAGCGAGCCGTTTCCTGTTCATGAAGATCCACCGCCGACCACGCCCTATACCGTAATTAGCGAAAGGGGAAAAGTCCAGCTGCGCTATTACCAGGCGGTGGGACAACCGCAGGCAACACCGCTCCTGCTGGTCTATGCCTTGATTAAACGGCCTTTCATTCTTGACCTTCTTCCTGGGCGCAGTGTGGTGGAGAATCTCACCAAGCAGGGATTTTCTGTCTATCTGGTCGATTGGATCCCACCGACCTCTGCCGACCGCTGGCGAGGATTTGAGGCGTATGTCAATGACAATTTGGCCGATGCGGTGCGCATGGTGCAACACCACGCCGGAGTAAGACGTATCTCACTGTTTGGCTACTGTTTTGAAGGAGAAGAGTTCATGGCCGAGCACGAACGCCCACAGTCTCACGAGCAGTATTCTTTCGTAATGCGACTTTTCTCTGACCTGACGGATTCCTGGTACGGTACGGCCAGAAGGGCAGCGAGCTACTACGTGAACATCGGAGAAGAGTTCGCCAAAGGGGCCGTCGAGTTGCAGAAAGAAACAACAGACTTTCTCAAAGACGCCACTCCGTTACTCGAAGAACAAAACAATGTTACGCGCGAATTTGTTGAACGCTCAGCCGAGGTTGCCCGCAAGCTTCTACAGATGCAGATGGAAAAAGGCGAAGAAGCCGTGCATAAGGCAACCGACAGGAGCGAAGAAATGCGCTTTGCGGGGCACTCGTAACAGCCCTGGAGCGGGGAGAGGCCTTCGTCAATGACGGACGTTTCACGCAGAAGAAGTTGTTCTGTGTAGGCGTTCGGTGTTCAACACTAAGTAAGTCCGCAAAAGTTCTTTGACAAATCAATCAACTGGCGAGCCAGAAACCTGCTGAGAAAACACCGGCTTTTTGAAGTCGTTCGCGTGGACTCATCTCCAGTATGTAACGACACGCGGCATCAGCTGACTTATCTATCGACTGCGTCGGTCGGTCAGACAAGGCCCATCTCTTTACGTGGCGCCACAGATGGTCCATCGCATTAAGCTCAGGAGTTGCACGCGGCAACAGGCGAATTTGTATGCCCAAATCCGCGGCCAACTCCCGACTGTCTTCGGCGGTATGTGGTGACCCACGATCTTCAAACAGCACGATGTGCCAACCGCGCCAGTGGCTGCGGATCATCTCCAGGAAGTATTGGTGGGTTTGCTCGTTCCACACCTCGGTAATCAGCAACAGTGTCGCGCCGCTCTTGATATTGATGGCTCCGTGGAGAATTCGCTTTGCGCGATTGCCCGTAATGGGAATGCGCGCTTGCTCGCCGATGCGGCAGTAGCAGCTATACAGCGGCGGGGTTTCGCAAATGATCGTCTCATCCAGCATGAGAATGAGCGTGCGCGGCTTGCAGAAAAGCCCGTTTTGCAGCCCCCTTTTGCTTGCCGCCAGGTAGGCGAGCGCAGCGCCAGATGGTGTCGTGGGCGTTTCCACTTGATTCTCAGCCGCGTGATGGCTCGTGACACGCTGTCAGCCGAAACCTCTATGCCCTGCTCGTGGCTGAGGTAGGAGACCAGCAACGGGGCTGTCCACACCGTCGAGCGATACCCGAGTTGGCGGGGGTCCGTGTCAATAACTTCTGCGACCAGGGAATCAATGACGCCCTTAGCCGTGCAAGGACGACCACTGCGCGGCGCATCAGCAAGGCGCAAGTGCAGAGCAATGTCGTCGCGCTGCTGGACTCGGATAGCCCAGTTGTAAACGCTCTGACGGGAGACGCCCAAACGGGGAGCAATCTCGCTAACCGGCTCGCCTTCGTCAAGCCAGATTAAGGCATATGCGCGCATGACTTGGCGGGCATCAGGGGAGGTAGAGATTATGTACTCCAGCATTACTCGCTCTTTGCTGTTGAGTTCCAGGTAAGTCATCGGCGCTCCCAATCCTGAAATTGGTGGTTGATGACTTGATTATACTCTTGTCAAAGAACTTTTGCGGTTCTACTTAGTGGGAACGCTGATAACGGACTGCCAGGCACGGGCTCACAGTACGCCACGATTACCTCGCGCGATTCACAGAGTTTCTGGTCGGGCTCGGTGCTGTTGTCTGGGGAAACACCAAGAGGCCGTAGCTGATTTGTCTCGGTCGTTTCGCTCTCGGCTTGAGTCCCTGTACCGGGGGGAAGGTCCTGTTGCTTCTCATCGATTTGTGGCGAGGTTTCCTCAGGCGCTGCCGCGCTCGCTTGCTCAGGTGCTAGTCCGCCTAAAAGCCAGAACCAACTCACTACCAACGAAAGAACGAGGAACTGTTTGATAGTCATGACTGGAACCCTCCTACGAGATTATGAGCAAAAGCAGGGCCAACTAAAGAGGCGAGCGACGAAAGGAGCAGTCTGCGCATCTCATAGATGAGCTAGGCGGGGAGCGTCCCCGCACGCAGGCTCTCGTGCTGAGCCCAGGGGCAATGATCCCTCAGCATACTCTTTGCTACTGGAGAAGCCCCACAGATACCACGTGAGTATAGAAACAAATAGTGATGAGCGATATTCTTTATTCCGCCGTGATTGGGAAAGCGACGCCAGCATCTAAAAGATCCACCTCGGCGGCAGAGGAGTCTGCGCGGCGTTCTCTTAGGAGGTCATTATCTCGCGTCCCCACTATGACGGAGCACGTAAAACTGCCTGTGCGGCGAAGTAGCCACACATACCGTGAACGCCTCCGCCTGGTGGTGTTGACGAGGAGCAGAGGTACAGCCCTGGTACTGGAGTTGCGTAGAGCTGACGTGTGGGCCGGGTGAAGAGCTGCCAGAGATCCTGAACACCGCCGTTGATGTCACCACCGATGAGATTCGCGTTGTGTTGTTCTAACGCGAGAGGCGGGAGCACGCTCCGTGCTAGCACCAAGGTCTTGAAGCCGGGGGCGAATCGCTCAATTTGCGCCTCAATGCGCTCGACCATATCGATCGTTGATCCGTTCGGAACATGACAGTACGCCCAGGCGGTATGCTTCCCCGCCGGGGCGCGCGTCGGATCAAAGAGGCTCGGCTGCGCCAGCAGCACAAAAGGTTTATCGGCAACTTTCCCTTGCCACGGCGCGCGTTCGGCAGCGGCGATTTCCACTAGGGTACCGCCCACATGCACGGTGCCCGCATGCCCACAGGCCACGGCCGTCCACGGAATCGGACCAGTGAGCGCCCAGTCAATCTTGAACGCGGCAACTCCGTAGCGGTACCGTTCGAGTTTACGCCGATATGGAGGAGGAAGGCGGGAACCTGCGATTCGCAACAGTTGCCGCGGTGTGAGATCGCACAGGATAACCCGAGTGGGTGGAAGCGCAGCGAGAGATTCGACACGCATACCGGTGACAATCTCGCCGCCGAGCGAGCGGAAATACGACGCGAGCGCATCGGTGATCTTCTGTGCCCCTCCGCGAGGAATAGGCCAACCAACCGTGTGCCCGGTGATGCCGAGGATGAGCCCGAAAGCAGCGCTCAATGGCCGCTCAAGCGGTAACATTGAGTGCGCAGCCATTCCGGCAAAGAGCCCACGTGCGGACTCGTCCTGAAACCAAGCAGTAGCCAAACCGTAGGCCGACCGCAGCGCGTGCCGACCGAAGCGAGCAAGCACGAACGGATGGTGGGGCAAGCGGAACGGACCTAACACATCGCTCGCCAGCTGCTGCCACACAGCCACCAGAGGCTGCATCACTTTCCGGTACGCGGCAGCATCACGACCAAGCGTCTCACCAGTTGCCTCAAGCGAGCGCTCTAGCATCACAGTTGTGCCTCCGTCGAGAGGATGGGCGAGCGCAGCTGGTGGATAAACCCACTCCAAGCCGTGTTCGGTCAGCGGCAGTGAGCTGAAAAATGGAGAGGCCACCGCAAGAGGATGCACCGCTGAGCACACGTCATGAACGAAGCCCGGTAACGTCAGTGCCGCTGACCGTGCCCCACCGCCGATGGTTTGTTCCGCCTCAAGGACGAGGACAGAGCGACCGGCTCGTGCAAGGACGATCGCCGCAGCGAGACCATTCGGTCCTGAACCGATCACAATGGCATCCCAGGACGGCATACGCTGTCTGTGACTTTTTCTCCTCAGGGTTGATTCACGGAGAATCTTTGCAAACCCAACCCTAACTGGGCCATAGCCTCTGGTCTTTCTTTCGCTCCAACTGGTTGCATCGCCACTGACGAAAGCGTGGATTCGGCACCGGAAGAGAGATGGCTAGCGATTCTATTGGAACGCTCGAGTTGTGGATTGGCTTCATATGGTCACGCTAAAAGCGGGCGTCGAGCAAGCAGAACAATAACGCAAAAGGACTCTCACTATTGTAGCTATTTTCTCTACATTGTTGTGGTACTCAGCCCACAAGAGGCCGGCACACAGAACGGACTGAACAAAAAAGCCTTGCTTTTTTCAGAACCTGACTTTGCCCGCACTCAGTGAAAAGCGCACAGAGTATATCAGGGCACGGTACATTTATTGCTGAGCTTTGATCCACTGCTATGGCCGCTCGGCGCGCTCTTCTCAGGGAGACCAACATTATCCTTTTCTTCCCCGGAGGAGGAGCGCCCCTGGTAATCAGTACGAGGAAAAAGCTTCCTCGCCATACCCAAACGGACCACCTAGTGCATTTTCAGGAAACCTTTTGGGGAAAGGAAGCAAAAACCCAAAGAGATTCCCCTTTGCGTAGGGGCACGGCATGCCGTGCCCCTACCTCGGCATTGCCCAAGAGGTATGCTGCAATTGCACTAGGGAAGACCTGAGTACGTTATGCTTACTTTTCGTGGGGTGCCGATCCTGCTCTACCACGGCCTGTGGACGGATACTACTCAACTTGAGGGGCGTTCGGCCGCTGAGATCCACTACTGGCTGCGTGAGGAGGAATTCGAGGCCCAGATCAGTCGTCTGGCCGCGTGCGGCCGCACGCGGCCAGACGACTGATCTGGGCCTCGAATTCCTCCTCACGCAGCCAGTAGTGGATCTCAGCGGCCGAACGCCCCTCAAGTTGAGTAGTATCCGTCCACAGGCCGTGGTAGAGCAGGATCGGCACCCCACGAAAAGTAAGCATAACGTACTCAGGTCTTCCCTAGTGCAATTGCAGCATACCTCTTGGGCAATGCCGAGGTAGGGGCACGGCATGCCGTGCCCCTACGCAAAGGGGAATCTCTTTGGGTTTTTGCTTCCTTTCCCCAAAAGGTTTCCTGAAAATGCACTAGGTGGTCCGTTTGGGTATGGCGAGGAAGCTTTTTCCTCGTACTGATTACCAGGGGCGCTCCTCCTCCGGGGAAGAAAAGGATAATGTTGGTCTCCCTGAGAAGAGCGCGCCGAGCGGCCATAGCAGTGGATCAAAGCTCAGCAATAAATGTACCGTGCCCTGATATACTCTGTGCGCTTTTCACTGAGTGCGGGCAAAGTCAGGTTCTGAAAAAAGCAAGGCTTTTTTGTTCAGTCCGTTCTGTGTGCCGGCCTCTTGTGGGCTGAGTACCACAACAATGTAGAGAAAATAGCTACAATAGTGAGAGTCCTTTTGCGTTATTGTTCTGCTTGCTCGACGCCCGCTTTTAGCGTGACCATATGAAGCCAATCCACAACTCGAGCGTTCCAATAGAATCGCTAGCCATCTCTCTTCCGGTGCCGAATCCACGCTTTCGTCAGTGGCGATGCAACCAGTTGGAGCGAAAGAAAGACCAGAGGCTATGGCCCAGTTAGGGTTGGGTTTGCAAAGATTCTCCGTGAATCAACCCTGAGGAGAAAAAGTCACAGACAGCGTATGCCGTCCTGGGATGCCATTGTGATCGGTTCAGGACCGAATGGTCTCGCTGCGGCGATCGTCCTTGCACGAGCCGGTCGCTCTGTCCTCGTCCTTGAGGCGGAACAAACCATCGGCGGTGGGGCACGGTCAGCGGCACTGACGTTACCGGGCTTCGTTCATGACGTGTGCTCAGCGGTGCATCCTCTTGCGGTGGCCTCTCCATTTTTCAGCTCACTGCCGCTGACCGAACACGGCTTGGAGTGGGTTTATCCACCAGCTGCGCTCGCCCATCCTCTCGACGGAGGCACAACTGTGATGCTAGAGCGCTCGCTTGAGGCAACTGGTGAGACGCTTGGTCGTGATGCTGCCGCGTACCGGAAAGTGATGCAGCCTCTGGTGGCTGTGTGGCAGCAGCTGGCGAGCGATGTGTTAGGTCCGTTCCGCTTGCCCCACCATCCGTTCGTGCTTGCTCGCTTCGGTCGGCACGCGCTGCGGTCGGCCTACGGTTTGGCTACTGCTTGGTTTCAGGACGAGTCCGCACGTGGGCTCTTTGCCGGAATGGCTGCGCACTCAATGTTACCGCTTGAGCGGCCATTGAGCGCTGCTTTCGGGCTCATCCTCGGCATCACCGGGCACACGGTTGGTTGGCCTATTCCTCGCGGAGGGGCACAGAAGATCACCGATGCGCTCGCGTCGTATTTCCGCTCGCTCGGCGGCGAGATTGTCACCGGTATGCGTGTCGAATCTCTCGCTGCGCTTCCACCCACTCGGGTTATCCTGTGCGATCTCACACCGCGGCAACTGTTGCGAATCGCAGGTTCCCGCCTTCCTCCTCCATATCGGCGTAAACTCGAACGGTACCGCTACGGAGTTGCCGCGTTCAAGATTGACTGGGCGCTCACTGGTCCGATTCCGTGGACGGCCGTGGCCTGTGGGCATGCGGGCACCGTGCATGTGGGCGGTACCCTAGTGGAAATCGCCGCTGCCGAACGCGCGCCGTGGCAAGGGAAAGTTGCCGATAAACCTTTTGTGCTGCTGGCGCAGCCGAGCCTCTTTGATCCGACGCGCGCCCCGGCGGGGAAGCATACCGCCTGGGCGTACTGTCATGTTCCGAACGGATCAACGATCGATATGGTCGAGCGCATTGAGGCGCAAATTGAGCGATTCGCCCCCGGCTTCAAGACCTTGGTGCTAGCACGGAGCGTGCTCCCGCCTCTCGCGTTAGAACAACACAACGCGAATCTCATCGGTGGTGACATCAACGGCGGTGTTCAGGATCTCTGGCAGCTCTTCACCCGGCCCACACGTCAGCTCTACGCAACTCCAGTACCAGGGCTGTACCTCTGCTCCTCGTCAACACCACCAGGCGGAGGCGTTCACGGTATGTGTGGCTACTTCGCCGCACAGGCAGTTTTACGTGCTCCGTCATAGTGGGGACGCGAGATAATGACCTCCTAAGAGAACGCCGCGCAGACTCCTCTGCCGCCGAGGTGGATCTTTTAGATGCTGGCGTCGCTTTCCCAATCACGGCGGAATAAAGAATATCGCTCATCACTATTTGTTTCTATACTCACGTGGTATCTGTGGGGCTTCTCCAGTAGCAAAGAGTATGCTGAGGGATCATTGCCCCTGGGCTCAGCACGAGAGCCTGCGTGCGGGGACGCTCCCCGCCTAGCTCATCTATGAGATGCGCAGACTGCTCCTTTCGTCGCTCGCCTCTTTAGTTGGCCCTGCTTTTGCTCATAATCTCGTAGGAGGGTTCCAGTCATGACTATCAAACAGTTCCTCGTTCTTTCGTTGGTAGTGAGTTGGTTCTGGCTTTTAGGCGGACTAGCACCTGAGCAAGCGAGCGCGGCAGCGCCTGAGGAAACCTCGCCACAAATCGATGAGAAGCAACAGGACCTTCCCCCCGGTACAGGGACTCAAGCCGAGAGCGAAACGACCGAGACAAATCAGCTACGGCCTCTTGGTGTTTCCCCAGACAACAGCACCGAGCCCGACCAGAAACTCTGTGAATCGCGCGAGGTAATCGTGGCGTACTGTGAGCCCGTGCCTGGCAGTCCGTTATCAGCGTTCCCACTAAGTAGAACCGCAAAAGTTCTTTGACAAGAGTATAATCAAGTCATCAACCACCAATTTCAGGATTGGGAGCGCCGATGACTTACCTGGAACTCAACAGCAAAGAGCGAGTAATGCTGGAGTACATAATCTCTACCTCCCCTGATGCCCGCCAAGTCATGCGCGCATATGCCTTAATCTGGCTTGACGAAGGCGAGCCGGTTAGCGAGATTGCTCCCCGTTTGGGCGTCTCCCGTCAGAGCGTTTACAACTGGGCTATCCGAGTCCAGCAGCGCGACGACATTGCTCTGCACTTGCGCCTTGCTGATGCGCCGCGCAGTGGTCGTCCTTGCACGGCTAAGGGCGTCATTGATTCCCTGGTCGCAGAAGTTATTGACACGGACCCCCGCCAACTCGGGTATCGCTCGACGGTGTGGACAGCCCCGTTGCTGGTCTCCTACCTCAGCCACGAGCAGGGCATAGAGGTTTCGGCTGACAGCGTGTCACGAGCCATCACGCGGCTGAGAATCAAGTGGAAACGCCCACGACACCATCTGGCGCTGCGCTCGCCTACCTGGCGGCAAGCAAAAGGGGGCTGCAAAACGGGCTTTTCTGCAAGCCGCGCACGCTCATTCTCATGCTGGATGAGACGATCATTTGCGAAACCCCGCCGCTGTATAGCTGCTACTGCCGCATCGGCGAGCAAGCGCGCATTCCCATTACGGGCAATCGCGCAAAGCGAATTCTCCACGGAGCCATCAATATCAAGAGCGGCGCGACACTGTTGCTGATTACCGAGGTGTGGAACGAGCAAACCCACCAATACTTCCTGGAGATGATCCGCAGCCACTGGCGCGGTTGGCACATCGTGCTGTTTGAAGATCGTGGGTCACCACATACCGCCGAAGACAGTCGGGAGTTGGCCGCGGATTTGGGCATACAAATTCGCCTGTTGCCGCGTGCAACTCCTGAGCTTAATGCGATGGACCATCTGTGGCGCCACGTAAAGAGATGGGCCTTGTCTGACCGACCGACGCAGTCGATAGATAAGTCAGCTGATGCCGCGTGTCGTTACATACTGGAGATGAGTCCACGCGAACGACTTCAAAAAGCCGGTGTTTTCTCAGCAGGTTTCTGGCTCGCCAGTTGATTGATTTGTCAAAGAACTTTTGCGGACTTACTTAGTGTTGAACACCGAACGCCTACACAGAACAACTTCTTCTGCGTGAAACGTCCGTCATTGACGAAGGCCTCTCCCCGCTCCAGGGCTGTTACGAGTGCCCCGCAAAGCGCATTTCTTCGCTCCTGTCGGTTGCCTTATGCACGGCTTCTTCGCCTTTTTCCATCTGCATCTGTAGAAGCTTGCGGGCAACCTCGGCTGAGCGTTCAACAAATTCGCGCGTAACATTGTTTTGTTCTTCGAGTAACGGAGTGGCGTCTTTGAGAAAGTCTGTTGTTTCTTTCTGCAACTCGACGGCCCCTTTGGCGAACTCTTCTCCGATGTTCACGTAGTAGCTCGCTGCCCTTCTGGCCGTACCGTACCAGGAATCCGTCAGGTCAGAGAAAAGTCGCATTACGAAAGAATACTGCTCGTGAGACTGTGGGCGTTCGTGCTCGGCCATGAACTCTTCTCCTTCAAAACAGTAGCCAAACAGTGAGATACGTCTTACTCCGGCGTGGTGTTGCACCATGCGCACCGCATCGGCCAAATTGTCATTGACATACGCCTCAAATCCTCGCCAGCGGTCGGCAGAGGTCGGTGGGATCCAATCGACCAGATAGACAGAAAATCCCTGCTTGGTGAGATTCTCCACCACACTGCGCCCAGGAAGAAGGTCAAGAATGAAAGGCCGTTTAATCAAGGCATAGACCAGCAGGAGCGGTGTTGCCTGCGGTTGTCCCACCGCCTGGTAATAGCGCAGCTGGACTTTTCCCCTTTCGCTAATTACGGTATAGGGCGTGGTCGGCGGTGGATCTTCATGAACAGGAAACGGCTCGCTCCAGCCGCGACGAAAGCCGTTGAGGTTCTCAATCATTCCTTGCATCCAGTATTGAGGAAGCTGACTGAACAGGGAGGGCTTCATCGAACAGCCTTTACGCCGA
>CAZAYE010000062.1:7572-10043 GCA_964489255.1 uncultured Enterobacteriaceae bacterium | reverse complement strand
CCGGCCAATCGCCTCGCTGGAGGTGGGGTTTGTCTTTCTCGGCATCTACTTTCGCGGGAACGCTCGGCGGATCGCGGAAAACAAGGTGAAACAGCGACAAGCCGAGATCCGGGCATTCTGGCCCCAACACGCATCTCTGACGGTTCCGTTGTTGATCGAAAAATTGAATGAATCGATCGTTGGTTGGAAACGTTACTACGGCATCATTCAGCCAATTGAACAGTTCCGTGAGTTAGATGCCTATATCGCCGAGGGACTGGCTCGGGCTCTTGCTCTCCGCGTTACCAAAGGGGAACTGGCACGAGAGGCGGATTTCTATGGCATGGTCCGTGCGCTGGAGTTCCTGCAAGAAGTTTCCCTCCCGGAGAGAAAACGTGGGCTATGGCGCATCGTGCGGAGGATAAAAGAGCTGGGCTTTGCTCCTGACGTCCAGCGTCCAATGCCAATCGCAACGCCCAATGTGGGGACCGCGACGCCACGCCCCGCGTCTCAGACCGCAAGTTCCAGGTCTGTGGTCCGAGACTCAAGGAGCAACGTTCAGGGTCACCGGGAAAAAAGTCCAGAGTCCGAAAAGCCGAAGCCAGAGGAAAAAGGTCAGGAGCAAAGCCCTGGAGCCAGTCGGGTCGCACCAGAGAACCAGGTTGAACAAGCGGTTCGCAAGCAGAAACGCCGGTATCTGAAGCAGGCGGTGCAAGGTTCGGAACTCATCGTCACTGAACCAGGTGTCTTCATTGGGAAGACCTCTCGTCGTGTGGTGGTGAAGCAGCATCGGCAGGTCATGATGGAAATTCCCTTCAGGCAACTCCGCCATATCATCATTGCCGCCCACGGCATCACCTTGTCGTCGGATGTGATTACCTTGTGTGCGCGTGAGCGAGTCCCTATAGATTTTCTCAATTATCAAGGCGAGCCGTTGGCTCGTCTCTGTACCCCGCTGGATTCGTTAGGGAACACCGGTCTGCAACAACTCCGAATGCTCCATGATGGTAGCGGCCTCAGAATCGCCAAGGCGTTTGTGTACGGCAAGCTGAAGAACCAGATCAACCTGGTGAAGTACTATCACAAGTACCGGAAGCGCGTGGATGAAGTTTTTTCTCAGACGTTTACCGAAGTTGGGCAGAAATTCACCACGCTCCTAAACGACCTGAAGGCATTTACCCCCAGTGGCGGGGACTATGATGTAGGACGGCAGCGACTCCTGGCCTTCGAGGGGCAGGGTGGCAATCTGTACTGGAGGATGATTCGCCTTCTCTTAGAGGATGATGTCGCATTTCCCGGACGTGAACGGCAAGGAGCAAGTGACCTGGTCAACTCGCTCTTGAATTACGGATACGGCATGTTGTACCCTCGGGTGCATCATGCGTTGGTGCTCGCCGGACTAAATCCGTGCATCAGTTTTCTGCACACGCCGCAAGACGACAAACCAACGTTGGTCTTTGACATGATTGAAGAGTTTCGACCTCAGGCAGTAGACCGGGTGATCTTCGGCATGATTACCAAAGGCGAAGCGTTAACGATCGATCCGAAGGAACACCGCCTGACACGGGAGACCGTGCAGAAGGTCATCCGGAATATTCTCGAACGGCTGGCCACGCCCGTTCCTTATCGACGACAGGACAAGCCATTGCAGGACGTGATTCAGCTGCAGGCCAAATTGCTTGCCGCCCATTTGCATGGAAAAGAGACCTATCGCCCCTTCGTGGCGCCGTGGTAGCCAATGGTGGGGAGCTGAAGCTGGAAAATCGAGGTCCTGATTTGCGAAAATGGAGCCGAAGAACGTGGAAAAGCACTTTTGGCAATAGACACAGGCAGTTAGATAATGAAATCTCAAGGACCGCCCCTGATTGTGAAGAACGACGAAATGTTCGCAAATGCCCATTTAGCATGACGTTGCAAAACGATTTGCGAAAGACTATAAGACTCAAATCACGTCCCAGTAAATTGCTAGAATTGTGGAGAAAGATCGACAGGTTAGAAACGAAGAACAGAATAAAGCAGTGGAACCTGACAGATTTCTCGCAAATGAACGTTTCAGCCGGAAAGCGAGGAGAATTTGCGAACCGAGCGGCAGAAAAAATGGTGGAAAATCAACTGGTTTGAGAAATACCCCTGTCGCCAGTCCAAATAGAGGGGGTCAGAAAGGAGGGATTTGCGAACTATTCAGCGAGGCACGCGATGTTGCGAAGAAGACAGGAGAATCCGTTGAAGCTGCAGTCCTCAGCTTTTACGGACCAATAAAAACCCTTGAAAATACTGCTGTGAAACTTCCGCTCAGATGAGGCAGGAAATTGAAACCCTCCTCGTCGAGATCCAATACGAACATCAGTATTGGGGTGAAACTTCCGCTCAGATGAGGCAGGAAATTGAAACGATATTCTGGGTGACTCCTTCACGAGCGCTGATTTGCTGCTGCAGCGTGAAACTTCCGCTCAGATGAGGCAGGAAATTGAAACCATAATCGCGCCTGCCGT
>CAZAYE010000062.1:2453-7472 GCA_964489255.1 uncultured Enterobacteriaceae bacterium | reverse complement strand
GTGAAACTTCCGCTCAGATGAGGCAGGAAATTGAAACACTCACGATGATAGCGCCGATTAGGGCTACGAGCCCGACTAAAGTGAAACTTCCACTCAGATGAGGCAGGAAATTGGAGGAGGAGCGATTAGCAATCAGCGATCAGCCGTCAGCTTTGGGGGAGGAGAGAGGCGCAAGAAACCTCCTCCTCTCTCTGGCATGCTAGTGCTTGAAGAAACGTGTGAGGTGCTCCAGAAAGAGCACGAGATAACAACAGCACAACACAACCTCAAGCCACTGTTCTGAGGACATGCGCTCACCTCCTTTCTGTCTAAGCTGCACTGCCGGAAGGAATTGAAACTGGGGAAGGGATGCGCTGCGGAGGAGTTGGAGCTGAGAGCTGAAAGCTGAGGGCTGAATGCTCAGCCCCGACTTCCGCTCAGATGAGGTAGGAAATTGAAACGAGAGCGCTATCTCCCTCAAGTTGTGGTGGTGCAGGCATCTTGCCTGCATGGTCAGCAACGCGGCCAAGATGGCCGCGCCACCAGGACACAGGGACACATCCGGGTGAGACCCGCTCTAGGGCAGAGAGAAGAAGGGATTGCTCAGATGCGACAAGGCTTAGTACCACGTTGTCTACGAGTTGGCGTGCACCGAATGCGGCACGCCGCTGATGCGGCAGTCTAGTGTGCAGAGTAAGGAACAGAAAAGGAGGTCGTCGTGTCCGAACTTGCGTATACCACAGCGATCGAACTGGCGAAGAAAATTCGCCAGCGGGAGACCTCGAGCGGAGAGGTGCTCGATTATTTCCTTGAGCGTGTGGCCACGCTCGATACGCATATCAATAGTGTGGTGACCATTGATGCCAAACGAGCGCGAGCCGAAGCCGACGCGGCCGATGCCGCTTTAGCGCGGGGAGAAGTGCGTGGGCCACTGCACGGCGTGCCCATGACCATCAAGGACTCGTTCCAAACGGCGGGAATGCGGACGACGTCTGGCGCGCCAGAGTTGGCAGACTTCGTGCCGCAAGAAGACGCATGGCCGGTCGCGCGCTTGCGTGCAGCTGGCGCTATCATTTTTGGTAAGACTAACCTGCCGATCTATGCCGGCGACCTGCAAAGCTATAACAAGGTCTTCGGGACCACCAATAATCCCTACGATCTCTCACGCACCCCGGGAGGCTCGTCCGGCGGTTCTGCCGCAGCTCTGGCGTGTGGTTTTACTCCACTGGAACTCGGTAGTGACATCGGCGGCTCCATTCGTTTGCCGTCGCATATGTCGGGCGTCGTTGGCCATAAACCCAGTTACGGTATCGTGCCGGCACATGGCCAGATTCCTGGCCCGCCAGGGACCCTGACTCTCGCCGACCTTGCTGTGGCTGGACCCATGGCCCGTAGTGTTGAGGATCTGGAACTCGGCCTTGGGATTATGGCAGGTCCTAATCGGTGGGAGCAGCGAGCCTGGCGTTTAGAACTGCCGCCTCCACGACGGCGAACGCTCAAGGAGTATGGGGTCGCGGCCTGGCTGGATGATCCCTGGTGCCGTGTCGAGCCGGAGGTCCGGACCTTGCTGGAAAACGCGGCGCACGCACTGGCTGAGGCTGGGGTCAACCTCGATGTGGAGGCACGTCCGGATTTTACCTTGGAGAAAGCGGGACAGACCTTCTTTGCGCTCCTGCAGGCTGCTCTGGTAGGCGGGGTGCCCCGCGACCGGATCGAGTCCTACGCGGCGACAACCGGCGATACGCCGCTCGCCAACACTCGTCGCCAGCTGGCCATGCGGCATCGTGAGTGGCTCAGTAATAATGAACGGCGCTTACAACTGCGCAGGCGCTGGGAGGCGTTCTTTGAGCAGTGGGATACCATCCTGCTTCCAGTCATGCCGTGTCCGGCCATTCCTCATGATCATTCAGAACCACAAGCGGCGCGGCTGGCATGGGTAGGCGGAGAGCAACGCTCCTACTGGGATCTCCTCTCGTGGATGGCTCCGGCAGGTGCCTGCTACCTGCCGGCGACGGTGGTACCGGTTGGCTGTCTTGCTAATGGCCTGCCAATCGGTATCCAGATTGTCGGACCTTACTTGGAGGATCGTACGACGCTTGACCTGGCGAAGCATCTCCTCGCTATCGTCGGCGGCTGTCCACGGCCACCTGGCTTTTAGAGTAATACCAAATCTCACTTGAACTACCCCAATGCGTTCATGTCCTTCGACAGTGCTCAGGACAGGCTTCGACAGGGCTCAGCACGAACGGGTCTCGCTGTACCACCAAGACCAACTCCGTTCGCCCTGAGCTTGTCGAAGGGCGCGCACTTATGGGCAGTCATCAAGGGGAAACCGTATAAGTGGAGGCTGGAAATGAACAAACAGAGCCAGATCAAGCTGACGCCCGAGGAACAGGCGGAGTTTCTCGCCCAGGCAAGGACCATGACGCTGTGCACAATCGACAAAGACGGCTACCCACACGCCGTGGCCATGGCCTACATGGTGAAGGATGGTTGTATCTACATGACCTCCTACCGCAAGGCGCAGAAGGTCGTCAACATCCGCCGCAACCCCAAGGTGGCGGTCATGATCGAGTCAGGCAAGCACTACAATGAACTGAAAGGACTGATGATCCGCGGGCGCTGCGAAATTATCGACGATCCAGACGAGGTGTGGAAGATCATGCGTGAGCTCCGCACGTTCCAAGACGGCGGCGTGCCGCCACCGGCGGGCGCGGTCGTGCAAGCCCGCGCACAAAAACGTGCGGTTCTCAAGATCATTCCTGAGAAAATCGCCAGTTGGGATCACAGCAAGTTGCCACCAGGCGTCTACTAAAGTAATGAGTAATGAGTGCTGAGCGAGTCCGGTCTCAAACAAGTCGAAAACACGTCTCGACAGGTCTCAGAAAGTCAAAACAAGTCTAAAAGAAGTTCAGACTACTCTGAATCCGCCGACTTGTGGTGATGCACCCCGACCTACCCCCGGACCTGTTTTGACTTGTCTTAGACTTCTCTGAGACTGCTTTGACTTGTCCGAGACTTGCCTTGACTGGATCTCTCAAGCCTCGTTACTCATTACTCATCACTGCCTACGCCTGTAGGATCTGCCGTGCCTCGTCCGTTGTCGCCACTTCATGTCCCATGCCGCGGATAGCCGTTGCTGCTCTGGTCGTGATTTCCGCGTTGGTCAGCTTGCCCTGGTTCGCATACTGATAATCTTCTAAGCCTAGCCGTATATGTCCACCCATGCTGACGAAGAGCGGCACGTAGGGCAGCACATCGCCACCGATAAACGTGCCGAACCAGTTACACTGGACCCCTTCCAGCATGCCGAGGTAGGCATCGAGGCTACGGACTGAGGGAGGCAGACCAAACAGATGGCTGAAATAGAATTTCACGAGCAACGGTTCAGTGAGCAGCCCCAGGTCGAGGAAGTGCAGCGCGGCCCGTAAAAATCCTGGCTCAAAGATCTGCAGAGACGGTCGCAGCTTTAGTTCGCGGCAGCCTTCGAGGAAATAGCGAATGGTGTCGTAGGAGTTTTGGTAGACGAAGTGTCCGCCTCTGACGGTTTTGCTGCGTGGGTCGTAGTCGGCAAAGTTGACCGAGCCCATATCTGCTCCCCCGAGATCCAAACGGGTCTGGGGGTCCTTACACAGCTCGTAAAAGTGCTGAAAGCGTGGCGCTGGATCATCACCGAACGGAAACGTTGGCCACAAGAGTGGCTTGCACTGTTCACGGGTAATTTTGATCGCCCGCGCGTAATAGTCCACGGTCTGCACCCAGGTGCCGTCGGGCTCGCGCACATGGAAATGGATAAGCGCCGCACCCGCCTTGCAGGTGGCAATCGCATCCTGCCCGATCTCCTCTGGACTGTAGGGGATGTTCGGATTCTGGGCCTTCATGGCATTCCCGTTGATCGCCGCCTCGATAATGACCTTTCCCATAGTGTTTCTCCTTTTTACCGCAATGTTGAGGTTCTTTATTCTACATTCCTCGCAGTGACGCAAGAGAAAAAGGTCGGAGGCAAGTCAATCTAAAAAAGTCTAGGACAAGTCAAGACAAGTCGAAGGCAAGTCAAAGCAAGTCCAGGCTTTGTTTCTCTTTCGGAGTGACGGCGCGAAAAAAGAGCAATTCTCTTGCTTTCTTCTATCACATGGATAGAGATTGTAGCAGGAGGAACATCTATGAAACGCAGCACCGACCGAATCCTGACAACTCACACCGGCAGCTTACCCCGACCGGACGATCTGGTGACGATGCTGTACGCCAGAGATAAAGGTGAGCTGCAGGATCAAGCAGCCTTCGAGACCCGTGTGGAAGAAGCGACCGTCGAGGTCGTGCGCAAGCAGATCGAATGCGGGGTGGATGTGGTGAACGACGGAGAGACTGGGAAAGTTGGTTACTCTACCTACGTCAAAGACCGCTTGACCGGCTTCGGGGGCGAAGCTGCGCCGGTGCGGGCTGCGGACTTACTAGAATTCCCAGAATATGCGCGACGCGTCGCCCGCGTGAACCGTATGCAGCGCCCGGCGTGTACTGGTCCCATCACTTACAACGACAAGGCGGCGTTACAAAAAGACCTCGAGCACTTCAAATCGGCGTTGCAAGGCGTAGAGCCGGAGGACGCGTTTCTGAGCGCCGCCTCGCCTGGCGTGATCTCGCTGTTCCTGAAGAACGATTACTACCCAAACCACGAGGCGTACCTGGAAGCATTGGCAAACGCGATGAAAGAGGAATACAACGCCATTCACCAAGCCGGCTTTCTCCTGCAGGTCGATTGTCCAGACTTAGCGATGGGTCGGCATATTCAGTTTGCCAGTGCTAGTCTTGACGAGTTTCGTCGCAATGCTGAACTGCACGTTGAAGCGCTCAACCACGCCCTCGCCGACATCCCACCTGAGCGGATACGCTTGCACTTATGTTGGGGGAACTACGAAGGGCCGCACCATCTCGATGTGCCGCTCCAGGACATTATCGACATCGTCCTGAAAGCGCGTCCAACGGGCATTTCCTTCGAGGCGGCCAACCCTCGTCATGCCCACGAGTGGAAAGTATTCCATG
>CAZAYE010000062.1:0-2443 GCA_964489255.1 uncultured Enterobacteriaceae bacterium | reverse complement strand
GCTCGACTCCACCACCAATTATATCGAGCATCCAGAGTTGGTCGCCGAACGCATCTGTCGGTTTGCCGAAGTTGTTGGCCGGGAGAATGTGATTGCTGGCACGGACTGCGGTTTTGCCACCTTCGCTGGGACCGCCGATGTTGATCCCAAGATTGTCTGGGCTAAGTTTAGAGCGATGGCTGAAGGAGCGCGCTTGGCCTCGGAACAGTTGTGGTAAGGTAGTGGAAAATGGTGAGGGGGAGCAAAGGAGCCCTCCGTGATTTTCAAGAAACAAAAGCGAAAAAAGATAGTGCGTACAACCGGTACTTCTTCCCTTCGACGAGAAGCTACCTTCACTAAACAGGAGGAGGAGCTTCGGACGCAGAAGATCAAAAAGCTTAAAGAGCAGATTGAGCAGGGGACATACCAGGTAGAGGCAGCGGAGGTGGCTAAGAAGATCGTGCGTAGTGAAGTCGCTCGGCTCCTGGGCAGCAAACGCCATTAATACGAAATCGTCATTCGCGAGAAGGACCACAATCGTGGGGAACCGGGCAAGGCAAGGAACCTAGAGCAAATTACCCATGAATGTACGGATAGTGCCACCCGCAATCCCAGCTAAGGAAAGGAACATCGCATGGCAGAGACCAGCGACACCTTAGTCAAGATTCTGGAGAGTGTCATGCACTCCCACACCCAGATTGTAGACGCCTTAGTCCGCCTCGAACAACACCAGCAAGAGCATAACCTGGCGTTGGCCCAAGCGATCGGCGACAATACCCGCTTACTCGCCAAAGGCATCGAGGACAATAGCCGTGCCTTAGCGCAGATGATCAATGACAGTCACCGTGTCCTCGCGGAAATCCTCGAGCGCGTCGTGCAGACGACGAGCCGCACTGAGCAGATGACGGCGCGCATTCTCACGGAACTCTCCTCTAAGGGAGCGTCTCACTGAGGAGGAGCATGAACCGTGCATCTCTATGAGGAAGGGGGGGCTGGCCGCAATAGGCTGCGCGGCGTATAGGGACCCCACTGTAGGGCACCGGGCAAGGCAAGACCCTAAAACCAACCATCACGGAGAGGGAGGCGGGCGCGGTGGGACACCACATGCGAAAGCTGCTGGGGCCACCGCCCTCTCCCGCACCCGGAGGAGGATGCCAGGAACAGAGTCTCCCGTCTATCCGTCGTGATCATCGGGCTCGTGCTGACCCTGGGAGCCCTCTTGAGCTGGGGGGCAGCGCCACCCAACAACGACGTAAGTGACAATGGGAACACCGCGGGTGGCACGGACGCGCTCGCGAACAACACCACCGGCACCAACAACACCGCCTTCGGAGACTTCGCGCTCTTGAGCAACACCACCGGCTCCTCCAACACCGCCAGCGGCCACCGGGCGCTCTTGAGCAACACCAGCGGCCAGCGCAACACCGCCAGCGGCTTCGACGCGCTCCTCGAAAACACCACCGGCATCCGCAACACCGCCGTTGGCGTCAACGCCCTGCGCCACACCACCGCCAGCGACAACATCGCGGTGGGCCTCAATGCCGGCATCGATCTGACCACCGGCGCCAATAACATTGCCATTGGCAACCGGGGCGAGGCCGGGGAAGCCAACACCATCCGGGTGGGGAGCGCGGTACAGACGCAGACCTTCATTGCCGGCATCAATGGGGCGATGGTGAACAACGGTGTCACGGTGCTCATCAACGCCGATGGGCAGCTAGGCACGGTGGTGTCCTCAGCCCGGTACAAACACGCCATTCGGGACATGGGGGCGCAGAGCAGGCAGCTAGGGCAGCTGCGGCCTGTGACCTTTCAGTACAAACAAGACCCGCAGGGGGAGAGGCACTACGGCTTGATCGCCGAGGAGGTGGCGCAGGTGTATCCGGAGTTAGTGACCAGGGGGGCTGAGGGGCAGGTGGAGGCGGTACAGTATCACGAGTTGATTCCGCTGTTACTCAACGAGCTTCAGCACCAGCAGCAGGAGCTTGTGGAACTGAGAGCCCAGAATGAAAGTTTACGGGCCGCGCTAAAACAACGGGACGAAGAGCAGCGGGCGCAGAATGCGGCATTGGCGGCCCGCTTGGCGCAGCTAGAGGAAGTGACGGTACATGCATCTGCACTAAATCAGACCATAGGAGATTCGTACACTCATGCCCCTGAGTCTTAATGTAGTAGCGTGCGCCATGCGCACGAAAAAGAGCGGCGTGCAGGGGAGACGTGCGCGCAGCGCACGCTACGCCAGAGGTGCCAATGTCGTGTGGGTCGATTTAGCCACTCGCTAAGGGCGTGTCTGCACACCGAGAAGTCACTGGAGCGCCAGCGTCTCGCTGGCTTTGGGGACAGGGGAAATGGAGAAAACATGTCGCCAGGGTGGAAAACCTTTCTTGGGATCTAAGACGAAAGAGTATTTGTAAAAACCTGAATTTGATTTTACAGACAGTGAAAGATCAAGTCAGACTGCTTA
>CAZAYE010000061.1:4448-10267 GCA_964489255.1 uncultured Enterobacteriaceae bacterium | reverse complement strand
GGCGATGGTCGCAACTCCACACACCACTGCCTCTTCACGTCCAGTTCTACCGCGAGCGTCAGTAAGCCGTGTCGCATACGGTTTGCGATCGATAAACTGCAATGGGTCGCTGGAATAGAAGGCGGGATCGCGTTCGACGAACGAACCACGGTCAACGATCATCAGCAAGCGTTGCTCAACAGTGAGACGGAGATGCGTCCCACATTTAGGACAGACAAAGAGACGTCGCTCCACCTCTTTGCGGAAGAGTATCTCTTGGCAGCCGGCACATTTGAGCCAGATCACCTCGGTCTCTTCCTGCACTCGCCTCAGTTCACGCGCGGCCATGCATTCCTCCTCACGTTGCCGATTAAGGTCTCCTCACCGTTTCCGCTCTCAAGGCTTCACGCAATCTGCATACGTCCCTCGTGGAGATCGGGCAAAAGTCACCACCATTTTTTCTATCCCTCGGTGGCTTGAGGGTGGGTGTAGAGGTCGCGGCACTTCCGACTGCAGAAGTGGAGCTCTTGTCCGTGGAAAGAGATCCTGACAGCGTCTCGCTCAAGCACAAAGCGGCCACACTGGGGATCCTGGACCAGGAGCACGCCCTCTTGCTCCGTGTCTGCTTCCTTGTCCCGACGGGGAAAAGCAGGGAGTAGGAAGAGACGCCGCACGCCGGAAATAATCAGCCAGATGGCAATAGCGAGTAACAGAAGGCGCATGAGTCCTCCCATGACTATTATCCTCCTGGGTTTTGCAGGGAGCGGAGCAACTCCGAGTCCTGCGGCAACACCGGGGCCGTGCTCGTGCCCAGGGTCTTCTCATAGTGAGTACGACAGCAAGTACAACCAACACCGTCCGTGTGAAAGGGTTCTCTCACATAGGCATCGTAACGCTTTTTTGCGATCTTGACGACTTCCATCTGCAATTTGCGCCTCGCTGGCACGACACGCACTGGCGGCCCGTCCGCACCATCGGGAGCGAGGCTCTGCCCTGGCGCTGAGCTAGGCAAGCTGGACAGTAGCAGTCAGAACCGGGGTCGGAGAAGCTGTCCCCGCTACAGTTGCGGTTTGGCCAGTGCGGCTGCAGAGAGAGCAGGGAGGAGCGAGGCTCGGTTGCGCACTGCCTGTTTGAGACTGCCCACGAATGTTCCCAAGCGTTCAACTACATCTGGCTGATCACAGTGGGTTTCAAGAATCTGCGAAAGCGCGCTCCCAACAATCACCGCGTCGGCCACACTGGCCACGTGGGCGGCCTGCTCGGGGGAAGAAATGCCAAACCCCACTCCAACCGGCACTGGCGAGATGGCCCGAATACGACGCACCATTTCAGTGAGGTCAGGCGGAAGCGTAGCGCGCGCGCCGGTCACTCCGACAACGGCAACGTAGTAGACAAAGCCACGTACACGGGTGAGCACAGTCTGCACCCGTGACAGGGAACTTGTGGGTGCGAGTAAAAAGATCAGGTCCAAATCTTGCCGATCAGTTTCTCGCTTGAGTTCATCCGCCTCTTCGGGCGGCAGATCTACGCACAGCACGCCATCGACCCCAACTTGGCGCGCATCACGCGCAAACCGCTCGCCCCCATAGCGAAAGACAGGATTGTAGTACGTAAATAGGATGATCGGCAGAGTGAGAGTCCGGCGTAGGTTCTGAACAAGGTCGAGCACCCGCGCGAGTGAGGTTCCGCTCCGGAGCGCACGTTCAGCCGCTCGCTGGTGAGCTGGACCATCGGCCATAGGATCAGAAAAAGGGATACCCAATTCGATCAAGTCGGCGCCTTGTCGAGCCAGTTCATGAACGACCTGAAAGGTCGTATCAAGGTCAGGATCGCCAGCCGTGATGTACGGAATCAGGGCAGATTCGTGACGAGCCCGCAAAGCCGCGAAGGTGTCAGAGATGCGAGTCATACGCTCAGTGCGCTTCTCCCAAGAAGCGTGCTACTCCTTGCAGATCCTTATCGCCCCGTCCGGACAGATTAATAATCACAACCTGGTCGGGTCGCAGCCGTGGAACGAGCGTTGCAGCATACGCCACGGCGTGCGCGCTCTCGAGCGCAGGAATGATTCCTTCGGTTTCGGCCAGCAAGGTCATGCCTTCCACGGCTTGCTGGTCACTTATCGCGACATATTCTACCCGGCGCTGATCGTTCAGGTAGCTCAACTCGGGTCCCACTCCTGGATAGTCGAGCCCTGGCGCGAGTGAGTGCGTGTCACGAATCTGGCCGGTCTCATCTTGCAGCACGTAGCTCTTGCTTCCGTGCAGTACTCCAACATAGCCGCCAGTAATTGAGGCGGCATTTCTGCCTTCTCCGAAACCGCCGGCCTCAACCCCAATCATACGTACACCAGAATCTGTCAGGAAGGCGGTAAATAACCCCATTGCGTTGCTGCCTCCTCCAACACACGCGATCAGATAATCCGGTAAGCGCCCTTCACGCTGACGTATCTGTTTTCTGGTCTCGCGACCAATCACCGCTTGGAAGTCCCTTACCAGCATCGGGTAGGGATGGGGCCCAGCGACGGTACCAATCACATAGAAGGTCGTCGCGACCTGAGTGATCCAGTCGCGCAGTGCCTCATTCATCGCATCTTTGAGAGTGCGTGTACCAGAGGTGACCTCGCGCAGCTTGGCGCCGAGCAAGCGCATACGGAAGACATTGGGTGCTTGACGAGCTACATCCTCGCTCCCCATGAATACTTCACATTCCAAGCCAAAGAGCGCGGCGACGGTAGCGGTCGCTACGCCATGTTGCCCAGCCCCAGTTTCAGCAATCAAACGCGGCTTTCCCATACGCTTGGCCAGCAGCGCCTGACCGACGGTATTGTTAATCTTATGGGCACCAGTGTGGCAGAGGTCTTCGCGCTTTAAGTAAACCTTCGCCCCCCCCCAGCGGCGCGTCAGGTGCTCAGCAAACGTCAGAGGGGTAGGACGGCCAACATACTCATGGAGCAGGGTACGCAGCTCACGCTGGAATTGGGGCTCGCGCCGATACCGGCGATACACCTCTTCCAGTTCGATCAGCGCCGGCATGAGGGTTTCAGCCACATAGCGGCCACCGTAGGGCCCAAAGTGACCGGAGGCATCAGGCAGTCTTGGCATTGGTAATGAACGCTCGGATTTTCTCTTGGTCTTTATGCCCCGGTGCGCACTCTACCCCACTGGCCACATCAACAGCCCAGGGTCGCACCGCTCGTACCGCTTCAGCGACATTCTCTGGGGTGAGGCCACCGGCCAGGATCAGGCGGTTCACATATTGGAGCGGGAAGGCGGCTGAGCGATCCCAAGAAAACGTCTGACCTGTTCCCCCGTATCGTCCGGGGCTGTACGTGTCAAGGAGGAGATAGTCAGCCGCCAACTGTGACCAGTCCGGCAACGGCTCGTCCGGACGTATCCGCACGGCTTTAATAGTCGCACACGACCATCCCTGCAGGTCAGCCGCTTTTTCGTCGCCGTGGAACTGGAGAGCGTCCAGAGCAAGTCTCTCGGCATACGAGGCAATTTGCTCTCTCAGGGCGTTGACGAATACACCGACGCACCAGATCTCTGCTGGAATCGTCGCACGAATCTCTAAAGCAGTAGGCAAATCAACGTAGCGTGGACTGAGCGGATAAAAATTAAGACCGATAAGCTCGGCTCCGTATTGGACGGCTGCTGTTGCATCCGCAACGTTGGTCACGCCGCAGATCTTCACGCGTACGCTCACCCGTCGCCCCGCAGTAGTGCGCGTAAGGGAACCCCTGGATCAGCAGCGGCCATGAAGGTTTCCCCGATAAGGAATGCTCGTGCACCCTGTGCCTCAAGCCGAGAGAGCTGTTCACTTCGTGAAAGTCCACTCTCCGAAACGACCGTGACCCCTGGTGGAACCAGACGGAGGAGGCGCTCGCTGGTCTCGATGGTGGTGTGAAAGGTACGCAAATCACGGTTGTTAATGCCCAGCAGTTGCGCATCACAAGCGAGTGCACGCTCTAGCTCTCCCTCATCGTGTACTTCAACCAAACAGTCAAGATCAAGCGAGCGAGCCACCATGCTCAACTCGGCGAGTTGGTGGTTAGAAAGAATGGCGACGATAAGCAAGATCGCACTGGCACCAAATGCTCGAGCCTCGTACACCTGATAGGGATCGAAGAGAAAATCTTTACGCAACAGTGGAAGAGCAAGGTGCTCGCGGATCAGACGCAGGTAGTCGAGGCTACCCTGAAAAAACTGTTTTTCGGTGAGTACAGAGATTGCCGCAGCACCAGACGCCGCATAAGTCCGTGCCAGGCTAAGCGGTTCGAAGTCAGCACGAATAATCCCTTTCGATGGAGACGCTTTCTTGACCTCAGCAATGATTGCCCGGCCCGGCCACTCGCGCAATGTTTGGATGAATGGCAAAGGAGCGGCACGAAACCATGCCATATCCTGGAGCTGGACGAGGGACATGACCTGCTTCTGGATTGCTAATTCACCGCGCTTGGCAGCAACAATATCGTCGAGAATCACAAGGGTCCTATCTGGCTGAGAGCAACAAACCGATCGAGGGTGCGAGCTGCAGCCCCACTGTCAAGTGTCATTCGGGCAAGGTCCACTCCGGCTGAGAGGGACGGTACGGCATCTCCGGCATAAAGAGCTGCCCCAGCATTGAGCAGGACAATATCGCGTCGCGGACCAGACTCTCCGGCTAATATACCGCGGATAATATCGGCCGACTCCTGAACGTTTTCGACCTGGAGGTCAGAAAGGCGACACGGAGTAAATCCGAACTCTTGCGGACGCAGGGTGAAGGTGCAAACTCGATCAACCTGCCATTCGGCCACGAGGGTTGGCCCTATAAGCGAGATCTCGTCGAGTCCCTCTTCACCATGGACCACTAAGGCATGGGTGCTCCCCAACCTTCCAAGAGACTCAGCAAGTGGGACGACCCACTGTTTGTCAAACACACCAATCAACTGGTGGCGCGCACCGGCTGGGTTTGTCAGTGGACCTAAGAGATTGAAGATTGTGCGGATACCAATCTCACGGCGGGGGCCAACGGCGTGACGCATAGCTCTATGGAATGCCGGAGCGAGCAAAAAACCGAACCCAACCTCACTCAAGCAGTGCTCAACCTGCGTTGGCGATAACTCAATACGCGCACCAAAAGCTTCCAGGACATCGGCTCCGCCCACCGCTCCAGACATGGCGCGGTTGCCGTGCTTCGCGACGCAGAGCCCCGCCGCCGCCGCGACCAGAGCTGCCGCGGTAGAGATATTAAAAGTGTGGCATCCGTCGCCCCCAGTACCGCAAGTGTCCAGCACGGCGCGGGTTGTATGCACACGCGTGGCGAGGGCACGCATCACCCGCGCTGCGCCAGCAATTTCAGCGACAGTCTCACCTTTAATATGGAGAGCGGCCAGGAGTGCGCCAATTTGTGCAGGGGTCGCCTGACCATCCATAATCTCAGCCATGACCGCAGCCATCTCGTCCTCAGAAAGGTCACGGCCGGCTGCAACGCAAGCAATAGCCTCCTTGACGGTCATGACTGTCTTATTCCAGGACTGGATAGGCTTGAGAAAATTTGCCCTCGCGCCGAAAGCGGAAGACGATGGCTTTGGCCTCCTCTTCGTTCGCGAACTTGCCTACCCGTACCCGATACCACACTTCCCCTTGTCTCTCGATCCTGCTGACTACGGGCGCAAGGCCTTGCCCGCGGAGTAGTTTCGCAGTATTCTGCGCCGCTTCCTCTTGCGTAGTTGCTTGGACTTGGACAGCCCATCGCTTTGCGGGAACGGCTTCCTTCTTTTCTGTCGAAACCGAGCTTGGCTCTCCAGAAGGGGTGCGGGCAGGAGAAAACTCAGAATTGAGGGGGATGGTAGGAGA
>CAZAYE010000061.1:0-4438 GCA_964489255.1 uncultured Enterobacteriaceae bacterium | reverse complement strand
AACAGCAGGAGCATTCACCGGGCTCTGCGGTGAAGGGGTTACAGGGCGTTTTTCATCGAGTACTGATGAGGGGACAGCAGGAGCAGCGATAGCCGGTCGAGGAGCAGGAGATTCTGTGGAAGTAGAGATAGGCAACCGCACAGTCCTAGTTTGCTGAGCAGTTTTATGCGCCTCTACCTCTTTTCCCACGTACACCCCAAAAAGGAATACCAGAAAGGAAGTAAGTAGGAGACTCAGAAGGAGAACACACCCTTCTGGCAGGCTGAAACGGAAACTATAGCGTCGTTCCGCCATCATCAGCATCCGTCATCACTCGTTCGTTTACAATCAGAATACAAATCTCTCTTTACTCTTCTGCTTTCTTTGTCTTTGTTTCTCTACGCACGGTGAACTCAACCAGTGACATCGGCGCAGCGTCCCCCAGACGAGGGCCAATCTTGAGCACACGAGTATAACCTCCGGAACGCCCTTGGAAACGTGGAGTGACTTCATCGAACAGCCGTTGCACCAGTTTGCGACTTCCTAAATACGCAAACGCCAGGCGACGCGCATGGAGGGTATCTTTTTTCCCCAATGTTACCATTCGGTCTGCCCAACGTCGCAATTCCTTTGCTTTGGCATCAGTCGTACGGATCTGTTCTCGCTGGATCAGTGCCTTAACCAGATTACGCATTAGCATCTTACGATGAGCAGCCGTACGGTTGAGTTTTCGTCCAGTTTTGAGGTGTCGCATGGTCTCAGGTATCCTTCCTCACGACGCTGGCTTAGGCAAGTTCTCTTTCTTGGGCTATACGACGTCGCTCCAATTCTTCGCGCGTGGGAAAATTCTCTAATCGCATGCCCAGCTCCAACCCCATATTGTGCAAGGTCTCTTTGATTTCGTTGAGGGACTTGCGGCCAAAGTTTTTCGTTCGCAAAAGTTCGGCCTCAGTTTTCTGCACTAGCTCACCGACATAACGGAGGTCAGCGCTTTGCAAACAATTAGCCGAGCGCACCGAGAGGTTCAATTCCTCGATCGGTCGCAACAGGTTTTCGTTGAGGGGGACAGGAGAAGTCGGGCTTATCTCGTGAGGCAATTCTCCGATTTCCTCTGACCCAGCCACAAAGATCGCTAACTGGTCCTGTAGCTCACGGGCAGCAGAAGCAAGTGCTTCCCTCGGTCCAATACTCCCGTCAGTCCAAATCTCCAACGATAGCCGTTCATAGTCTGTACGTTGCCCAACCCGAGCATTCGTAACAGTAAAGTTCACTTTCCGCACCGGTGAAAACGCAGCGTCCAGCGGGATTGTCCCCAACGGATCCTCTTCAGATTTATGTCGCTCTGCCGTCACGTACCCGCGACCGCGACGGATAATCGCCTCAAGTTCTAACCGTGCATCTTTTCCCAGCGCTGCCAAATGGATGTCAGGGTTGAGAATTTCTACCCTCGGACCAACTTCTAGGGCTGCGGCGGTAACCTCTCCCTCTTTGCGTACGTCCAGCCGTGCAGTTTCAGTATCAGTATCACGCAGGCGAAAGCGCACTTCTTTGAGGTTCAGCAGAATGTCTGTCACATCCTCAGTCACCCCAGGCACGGTGGAGAATTCATGCAGCACACCTTTAATCCGCACCTTTGTGATGGCTGCACCGGACAAAGAAGAGAGTAATACCCGCCTGAGCGCGTTACCCAAGGTCGTTCCGAACCCTCGCTCGAACGGCTCACTGAAGAACCGGCCGTAGGTTGGGGTTAGTGTTTCTTCCTCGACCTCGATGTTTTTAGGCTTGCCCAGGTCCCTCCAATTCTCCTGCATGAAGATTCCTCTTTTTGTGTCGGTATCAGATCCTATTCAGATCGCACCACTCAGCTATACTTTCGAATACAACTCGACAATGAGTTGTTCGTTGATCGGTAAGGTCAGTTCCGCACGGGTGGGGAGTGCTCGCACCCGGCCCGTAAAGGCATCTTTGTTGACCTCAAGCCATTCTGGCACACCGCGCCGCTGTGCCAGCTCGAGTGATTCCTGGATACGGGCGATCTTCCGGCTCGACTCTCGGACCTGGATCTCATCTCCTGGCTTTAAGAAATAGGAGGGGATCGTAACCCGGCGCTGATTGACGAGAAAATGACCATGGCGCACGAGTTGCCGAGCTTCTGACCGCGAAGGCGCAAATCCCATGCGATAGACCATGTTATCGAAACGGCCCTCTAGTAAAAACAGAAGATTCTCACCAGTGATGCCACGTCGTCGTTCAGCTAAGGAGAAGATACGACGGAATTGTCTCTCCAGTATGCCGTAGATTCGTTTGAGTTTTTGCTTTTCTCGAAGTTGCAAGCTGTATTCTGTAGACTTGCTCCGCCCCTGTCCGTGCTGCCCAGGGGGGTAACTTCGCCGTTCGATTGCGCATTTATCTGTGTAACACCGTTCGCCTTTGAGAAACAGCTTGATACCTTCCCGCCTGCACAAACGGCAAACTGGACCAATATATCGTGCCACAAAACCTCCTGGCTTTTTAGATCACCCGCTCAGGTGCTGTGTCCAATCTCCACACGCTAACTTTGCTGGGTGA
This sequence comes from uncultured Enterobacteriaceae bacterium, assembly GCA_964489255.1. GTDB lineage: Bacteria > Desulfobacterota > Binatia > Bin18 > Bin18 > CAZAYE01. The sequence goes on along the minus strand of CAZAYE010000061.1, from coordinate 1,891 downwards.
AGCTCACACACGCCGACGTTTAGGCGGGCGACAGCCGTTGTGCGGGATCGGGGTCACATCACGGATGATGTTGATAGCAAATCCCGCTGCTTGTAACGAGCGGAGCGCCGAATCCCGTCCTGCTCCTGGCCCTTTCACTTGTACTTGCACGGCACGCATGCCTGCCTCAGCAGCTTTCCGCGCTGCACTTTCTGCCGCCACTTGAGCGGCAAACGGGGTTCCCTTACGAGACCCTTTGAAACCTACCGTTCCTGCACTTGCCCATGCAACCACATTGCCTTGCGGATCAGTGATGGTCACAATGGTGTTGTTAAAGGTAGAATGAATATTAACGATTCCCTCGGGAACGGCTCTGCGAATCTTTTTCTTTCGCGTCGCAGCGCGCTCACCAGCTTTCGGCATGCATTTCTCCTTCGTATTCTATCATCTTTTTACCTCGCTGTGGGTGCCTGCTTCTTGCCGGCCACGGTCCGCCGCGGCCCTTTGCGCGTGCGCGAGTTCGTTCGAGTGCGTTGACCACGAACGGGCAGGTTACGCCTGTGTCGCACCCCGCGGTACGCCCCAATGTCGATGTAACGCTTGATATGGTTTGCATAATCGCGGCGCAGGTCCCCTTCGACCCGGTACCCCTGGTCGATCACTCTACGGATGTTCACAACTTCATCATCGGTCAACACGTCGGTTTTTTTCTCCGGGGCAACTCTGGCCTCAGTGAGGATCTTTAACGCTGCTGCTCGGCCGATCCCGTAGATGTAGGTTAGGCCAATTTCTACTCGTTTGTTGCGCGGCAATTCAACTCCCGCGATGCGCGCCATAGCATATCCTCCGCTCTATATAGGCGGCACTAGCCCTGCCGCTGTTTGTGCCGGGGGTTCTCGCAGATTACTCGAATCACTCCAGCACGTCGAATGACCTTACACTTCCGACAGATTCGCTTAACTGAAGCACGTACTTTCACGGTTATTGTTCCTCGTAAGCAAGTAACATTTCTAGAGTCACATTACAGCCTCCCTAGCACTTCGGGCCCTTTCTCGGTAACGGCTACTGAATACTCGAAATGCGCAGAGAGGCTTCCATCTTTGGTCACAGCAGTCCACCCATCGCTTTTCAGTACGACTTCGGGTTTTCCTGTATTGACCATTGGCTCAATTGCTAGCACCATTCCTTCCCGCAGTCGCACCCCACGGTCGCGCACCCCATAGTTGGGCACCGGCGGATCCTCGTGCAGGCGCCTCCCGACCCCATGCCCAACGAATTCACGAACGACGGAAAAGCCATCGCGTTCAACCCGTTCCTGAATAGCTGCTGAGATGTCACCTAAACGATGGCCAACCCAGGCTTGCGCGATTCCCTCTGCCAACGCTGCGGTTGTAGTCTCAATTAGACACCGTTTCTGCGCCTCAACCTCGCCAACTGCGAAAGTAATGGCCGCATCTCCGTAGAAATCCCGGTAGACAACCCCAAAATCCAAGCTCACGATATCTCCCTCTCGCACGATCCGCTGGAATGAGGGGATACCATGAACGACCTCATCATTGAGAGAGACACAGATCGTTGCTGGGAAGGGAGTAGAGCCCGCACGAATCTGGTACCCTTTGAAGGCTGATCGAACGCCTTTCTGCCGAATTAACTCCGCAGCGATTCTATCGATTTCCCCAGTTGAGATACCAGGAAGGACCAGCTCTCGCAATGCAGCTAATATTTCGACCACTACACGATTTGCCGTGCGCATGAGAGCGACTTCTTGCGGAGACTTGAGAAAGATCATGAGCGGTGCAGCGACTATACGCTTTTCAACGTCGCAGTGATTCGCTGACTCACTTCTTCCGGTGTGCCGCTGCCATCGATCTCATAGAGCAAGGCTCGGTCACGATAATAAGACAGGAGGGGA
>CAZAYE010000060.1:0-10277 GCA_964489255.1 uncultured Enterobacteriaceae bacterium | reverse complement strand
GCGCCAATGAGGAGTGCGCGCTGGCCCGAACGCTTCGCCCCTACTCCTCGTCAAGTGCCTTTAGCCAGATCTCAACCTGGGCATCACTTGGCATACGCCAATCTCCGCGTGGTGAGAGGCTCACGGATCCCACTTTCGGGCCATCGGGGAGACACGAGCGTTTGAACTGATTAGCAAAAAACCGTTTGAGAAAGACTTTCAACCACAAGCGAATCTCAGTCTGTGAGTACGGCTGATCAAAACGCGCCTGAGCAGCTAGATAGAGTATTTTCGTCGGCTGTGCCCCATGACGCAGGAGGTGAAATAAGAAGAAATCATGCAACTCATAGGGACCAATGAGTTCCTCGGTCGATTGGAGAATAGTGCCGGTGTGATCGAGGGGGAGAAGTTCAGGAGAGATTGTGGTGGCGACAATATCCTGCAGCGTCTTGCGGACAACTCCGGTGAACTCGTTTTCCGCCGCCCACGCGACCAAAAACTTCACCAGCGTCTTAGGAATACTCACATTAGGGTTATACATGCTCATATGATCGGCATTGTAGGTTGCCCATCCTAAAGCCAGTTCAGAGAGGTCACCCGTCCCGATTACAAAGGCCGTGTTCATCAGTAGGTTCGTACGCATCCGTGCCTGGACGTTTTCAAACACTAAGTCGTGTCGTGCTTCTGGCGGCAGCCGGCGCAATTTTTCGCTCAACTCCTCGATCGTGAGGTTGTGAAGGTTAATCCCGAAGGGGCTATGTCCGAGGGCGCACATCTCGTCGAGGCAGAGCTGCCGGATATCAATTTCATGGCTCGAAACCCCGAGCTGTTGCATTAAAGCTGTCGCGTTCTGTTTCGTGCGCTCGGTGGTGCCGAATCCTGGCATCGTCAGTGCTTGGATGCACGATCGTTCCATGCCGATCCAATCCGCAGTGCGGCAGGTAACAAGCAGAGCGAGGGTCGAGTCTAAGCCCCCAGATATGCCAATCGCGACTAGTGGTTTATTGAGATGGAGCAACCGCTTGCCGAGACCGGCAACCTGAATGCGGAAGATTTCCTCGCAGCGTTCATGCAGGTCCTTTTCGCCTCGTGGGACGAACGGATGCGCTTCAATCGTGCGCGCAAGCTTTGCGGGTGCAGGACGTGCTCCCAACGTGAAGGCAATCCGTCGCAGAGGAGAGGGGGATTGCTGAAAAACCCGGGCCTCCGCAAAACTCCCCATCCGCATCCGATCTCCTTGCAGGTGATCGAGATCAATGTCCGCTACCAGGAGTGTCTCTTCTAGGACAAATCGTTGCGACTCAGCCAGCAACACACCATTTTCCGCAATCAGGCAGTGACCACTAAAGACTACGTCAGTAGTTGATTCAGATACGTTGCAGCCTGCGTACACGTACGCAGCGATACAGCGGGCTGATTGGCCGATCACAAGCTGACGCCGGTAGGCGGCTTTGCCGATGATCTCATTGCTTGCCGAAGGATTGACAAGCACCGTCGCCCCTTCAAGGGCCTGCTGTAAGCTCGGAGGTTGAGGCACCCACAGGTCTTCACAAATCTCGACACCAATAACTAAAGATTCCCAATCTGTGGCGGTAAAGAGCAGGTCATTGCCAAACGGGATAGGTGTCCCGAAGAGCAGAATCTCTGACGCCGGTGCTGCCATGGCTGGAGCAAACCAGCGCCGTTCATAAAACTCCTTGTAATTAGGAAGAAACGACTTGGGAACAATTCCAAGAATCCTACCTTGCTGCAGGACAGCGGCACAGTTGAAGAGCTGACCACGGACGGCGAGCGGCAGGCCGATAATAACGATTCCTGAAAATACTGCTCCGCCCTTTTCTGTAACCTGCCCAAGAGCTGCTCTCGCGGCGTCCTGGAGCTGTGTTTGATGAAAGAGATCGGCGCACGTGTAACCGGTCAGACACAGTTCAGGAAAGGCGAGGAGCGTAACCTCCTCGTCTTGAGCTCGCTCCATGAGCTGGAGGATATGTTGCGTGTTATAACTACAGTCGGCGACGCGTAGTAGAGGCGCTGCCGCCGCAACACGTACAAACCCGAGCACTGTGTTACTGATTGCTTGCACTGATCCTCTCTGTACCGTCTGACTATGCTCTCTTGCAATACTAGTGGCAAACTATCTGCGCCGTAACCAGTTTACCTGATGCTTCTTGCTTTCTACGATCCTACAAGCTCAAAGGACACCTATAACGATATTCTCAGTGAAAGTTAAAAAGCGTCAAGGATAGCTGGGTAGGTTAGAGTGTACGAAGCCCAACGTTCTAGGAATTGTTGGGCAACGCTCCGCTTTTGCCCAACCTACCGACTCTTAGGTCAATGGCCAAGAATCAAGTAGAATTCGTATTACGCCTCAATGCGCAGGGAGGTGAATGTGAGCGTCACAGATTTATCGCAGCAACCTAAAACCTTTCACAGCCAGTGCTGCACCAAGCAGGCTGGCCGCGAGTGTTAATCCCGGTACCCACACGCTCCACTGGCTAGGGTAAGAATCCGGTTGGCGCGGGCCGGTTATCCCGGGAATGCTCGGCAGGTCACCGTCGCCACCTCCAACCTTTAACTGAGCTTTCATACCCTTCTCCATGTGTTGCGCGACGTCGCAGTGCACCAAGTAGGTCTTCTTCGCGCTGGAAACGATGAATGTCCCAGTTTGGCGCCCGAGACCGTTCACTTCGAGATGAAACATTCCTTCTGGATAGAGGTATCTAGGCAACTCGTGGATCATCCACTGGTGGCGGACGTTATCTTCATTAACGAGCGTAACTGTAACTTTCGTGCAGGGTTCAACGTGCCATTCCCGCTGGTCGTAGGTAAACATCGTCCCCTTGAACTGGTGGGCGTACTTCTTCCCCACTCGCACGATAATTTCCTGTTCACCAGCGATGGTCGCACAATCTCGGGGCAGACGATCCGTGTTCTCGTTCATGACCATGCCTTCCAGGTCCATACGCATGTTGGAATGCTCCTGGTGTAGGTGGTGCTGCATGTGGGGGTCTTCCGCGGGAGCCTGAGCGATCGCATGCTCAGGGAAAACCAGCACTGCAGCGAGGAGGGAAAGCAGGGTCCACACCATTTATGCCTCTCGATGATGCTTCGTGAGTGAACGAATCAGCACGATCAGCCCTCCGAGCAACACGCCAACGACGAATCCCAGCAGAATGGCGCGGCTCAGTCGTGGCGCTTGAGCGTCCGCTTCACCAAGCATTCCCAGTTCATCGTAAGTGGTCCACACCGGCACCTTTCTCTCGTAGTAGGCCTTGGTGAAGAACGGCGTCCAGTCAACGCCCTGCAGTTTAGGCCAACCGTTTTCATTGAGATACGACTTGTACACGATCGCAGTGGCGCTTCCTCCCGGATGAATGCCGTCAGTGGTGAAGGCCCGTTCCTTGTGGTCGTGCAACAACCAGACTCCGTCCCCGGAGCTGTGCAGGCCATCGTTAACCGTGTTCAATTCTAAATCGACGCGCTGAGCCATACTGAGCCAGACGACGTCCCGGGTGATCTGGGCCAGAGGATTATGCTCAACGCCGTCGTAATGGGTGATCGTTACCTTATGCCCATGGGGATGCAGGGACAGACCTTCTTCACCGCCAGCCAACACTCGCAGCTTAACCTTCTCATTTGGTTCCACAACAACTAGCGACTCACGGAACGTGTAGGGGAACAACCGTCCGTTGAGCAGGAAATAATTGGCTCCCCGCTTGGTAATGTTATATTGCCGGTTCATAGCTTTTTCGATCAAACGCGGATCGTTCGTCATTTTGACGATATCATTCAGTACGCTGTCTACGTCCTGAAAATGCAAGTCATATTCCTGAGTATATTTCTCACGTACAGCAACAGAGGGGTGGCGAACATGGCCTGCTCCCACGTTCAAAGTTTGCACCCAGTTGTTCGGGCGATTCTCCTCGACGATGAACATACCCTGCAGTCCCATATGAATATGATGCTGCGGCTGGACATGACAGTGATAAAACATGGTGCCGGGCTGTCGCGGTGCCATCGCAAACGTCCGGCTTTTGCCGGGCATCACCTCGCCATGCCCAGTGTGGAACCCAGGATCAGTCAGTTGCGAAAATTCATAGGTGCGACTTTCCCCAGGCATCACTGGAAGTTCGCTCGCCTCAGGCGCCCCATCGTTGCCTTCGCTCTCATGGTGCGAGTAGGGGTGATCGACACCATGGAAGTGAATAGTATGAGGGAAGTAATGGGTGTTTTCCAAGATGACCTGCACCGTATCACCTTGCTCGACGCGAATAGCAGGAGAGGGAACGCGCAATAACTCATTCGCCTCGAGGTCCTCGAAGCTCTTGGTGGCCATTCCGTGTGTTTTCGGCGCGAAGACCCAGAATCCTGGCTGGATACCGGGACCAATAAAGTAGGCGGGGATGGCCTCGGCGATGTCTGGAGATCGACCGTTCAACTCCACCACCTCTAGCTTGATGCGAATGACGTCTGGGTCACCGTCACCATCTTGATCATTTTCTATAACGACCGCATCAGGTGCCAGTCCCGCGTTCATGAGTGTATCCATCGACACATTATTGGTGCCTTTGACGAAGGCTGCCACCGCCCAAGGGTTATCAGGGCTACAGAAAGGGGATTCTTCCACGGTCACATCATCGATAACCTGACGCTTGCGCCAGTCCGGGTGTATGTCCGGGCAAAAGGGCTCTGCTTGGCCAAGCTCTACTTTTTGACTTCCCGGGGGCTCCTCGTAGGAAGATTCACCGAGCAAAGAATAATAGTAATCCTGGAGCTGCGGAGGAAGCCACGCGGGAGGTATCAGCAGTATGGCAGCCCCCAGCAGGACAACAAGGGCGAGCAACGTCAGGACACGATACGAGCGCATTTTCGCGGTCTGTGCTGATGTCCTCAGTCCAGCCACCAACGACTCATGTCCAACTCGACCGCTGCGAACGGCTCGGCGCGCACTGATTCCGCACCGCCATAGGTGCTGGCGACGACCCACTGTTGTCGCTCTAAGCGGTACACTTCTAACGTACGGAGGAGTGGATCAACCAGCCACAAGTAACCAACCTGCTCGCGGGCGTAGACCGGCATTTTTCGTACCCGATCAAGCCGTCCTGTACTTGGCGAAATCACTTCACATACCCAATCGGAGGCCTGCTCGAAGTACGGGACATTTTCGAGGACAGGCATTCGCTCCCGTCGCCAGCCTGCAAGGTCTGGTACCAGAATATCGGCTCCGAGGTGCAACTCAGGCTCGAAGAGAATCCACCAACCGCCCGGTCCGCCAGGGCTACCTGGACGCCGAGCGAAAGGACCAAGATCTTGCGTAATGGCTGAGGCGGCATGGGCGTGAGGAGACGCAGGCCGGGGAGATGTAACCAGCTCTCCATCAATGATCTCTGCAATTAGGAGATCAGAGACCTGAAGCAAGTCTTCGTAGGTAGCTCTACGCTGTGCAGGGTCCATACCCGCGACCCTAGCATGGTCATTGCCGCTGGGAAAGGAGTTTATCAGGCCTTGATTAAGAAAGCCGATCAATATGAAGAAGGTATACTTGGTTCCATTTCGGTAGCTCTTCTGTCGGGATAAGGGGTTAGTTTATGAAGGAGCGGGTATGATTACCAGCGAAAGATCGATTTGGTGAGATGTCCTGTCTGCCAGAACTCTATACGCTGAGTGGTATTCAAAGACAGTCTCATCCAATTTTCCAGAAAGCCCTGTGAGGAAAATACAAAACACAGCCCCGAAGACCTTTGATTGAGACGAACGTCGTCAGCGCATCAGTGTCTGACAGCAACCCGTGCCGTGGCGTCTCAGGAACCGGAGGCCGTAACGGTGACAAGATGCTTGCCCCAGAGTGTTTATTGCTATATCATCTGTTATAGTAAGTATTATAGCAATTGACTTACACTTTTTCTGGTCTCTGCCAACAATAAGCAGGTCTTGGATTGCAGGACCGCGCGAAGTGGCTTGGTGCATTTACGCTGCTCGCGCCGGAGAGGAGATCTTTTCGGATGTCCCCTGTTGTTTCCCCTTCTCGCGCAGTGAGTCCGCCCTGGATGTGGCCTTGGTGGCGCCCAGCGGCCGGCCGGCGGATGACTCTCCTATGGGTGGTGCTGGTCCATGTGACTGCGGTGGTGGGTCTAGTCGTCTGCCCGCTGCCCGGATGGCCGATTTTCCTTACCGCCGGCGCGCTCACCTGGCTCGGTGGCTTAGGCACCACGGTTTGCTATCACCGCGCCCTCGCTCACCGTGCCTTGCGGCTGCGCCCCGTCGTTCGAGAAATCCTTATCTTTTTTGCCATGTACAATGGATCAGGCGCCCCATTATCTTGGGCTGCGAACCACCGTCTGCATCACGCTACGGCTGATACTCCCGCAGATATCTCGAGCCCGCGAGTTGGGGGATTCTGGTGGGCCCACCTGCGGTGGCTGTGGCAGGCGGAGCCGGCGTCGCCCGCGCGTTACTGTCCGGATCTCAACGGAGCATCTTACCGTGCTTGGACGGTGCTGCAGATCCCGTTGCTGGTGGTCTCATTCATGGGCGGCGCTGCATTTGGCATGGCCACTTTCTTTTGGCTGGGAGCTATACGTCTAGTATTTGCGCTTCACGGGCAGTGTTTCGTCAATAGCGTGTGCCATTTACATCCGAGTACCCCGGTGGGAGATGACTCAAGCCGCAACGTCGCGTGGCTTGCGCTCTGGCACTGCTTGCAAGGGGAGAACTGGCACCGCAACCATCACGCTCGACCGGGCTCGGCCCAGCTCGGCTGGACGGTTGCGCAAGTAGACTTGGGGTGGTGGGTGATTGTGGGGTTGGAACGGTTGGGATTAGCCACGGAGGTACGGAGACCCCGTGTCCTCTATGGCTGCCCTCATGGAGAAGCTGTTGGGAGGGGTTATGATGAAGCCGCAAGAGATCAGAGCTTTGCGTGAGCAACTGCAACTTACGCAGGAAGTCTTCGCCAGTATTCTGGGAGTAAGCTTTGCTACGGTGAACCGGTGGGAAAACGAGAAGACCATGCCGACCGGCGATTACGCTCGTGTCCTTCAGACCCTGGGACAGTTGACTGCCCACGACGCCCCCGGGCCCACGATCAACTGGAAGCGAGTGGGCGCTCTCAGCGCCATGGCGGCGGTGGCAGGGTTCTCGCCGCTGCTAACGCTAGGTGCTGCGTTGGCGCCAGTGTTGATCGCCCATCTCCCCTCCTGGTCTGGGGTGCCTCTTGAAAAGATCTCCACTGGGCGCCACCGTCCGAGGTCCGAGGAAAAGAATACTGCGGTCAGCAAACATGTTCCTCCACAACTCTCTGTTACACGCAGAGTACGGAACAAAATGAAAGATCTGCATCCGCTTGGTAAAAAGCTCGCGCATGTTGATCCTAGGCGAACAGGAGGCTAGATGTCTACAGAAGAAAAAGATCCGAGACTTTCCCAGCCGCTCCGGGTCCATCGGGCGTCTTCTGCTGCAGACGCGCGCAGGGTGCACAGCCTTGGCGCACGCATTTTCGCGGAATTGCTACCCCAGAGTACGCTCAGTATTGCCTCCGTGCCTCATTCCCTACGCGCAAAGCCATCTTTAGATGGTGCTGAATGGCTGCCGTCAAACTGGGAATCGACGCCTTTCGGCACCGCTGCCCAAGATCCGCACACGCCCGCCAGACAGGCGGGGAAGGAGAATCTCCCTATGAGGGCGTATCGCACGGAATCGCGTTATTATTTTTCATCGAGACAGCTCTTGCCGGTTGGATCTTTGGTATTCTTTTCCGAAAAACTCCGGCGGTATGTCCACCCAACAGATGGTACCCTGCTGGATCCTCATCCCCGCCTCCGACAGCTTTCCGATGCCGAAAGCCTAGAGCTAGAGGAACACTGGAAGCATGCTTTGATTCGCTATTAGAGAGGAGCACCACTTATGGAGGCAACCCAGACCCTTGCAGAGTGGGCGCGGCAGATGGCTGAGGCCGTCCAACTCAGGAGGCTGGTAAAGGAACAACGACATCAGTCTGGTCTCTTGAATCAGGTCCAGGCCGAGAATTTGTGGGTCAAAGGCATGGATCAGGTCGTCCAGACCCTCGCGGTTTTAGTCCAGGCACTCAAACACACTGGGCATTTCCCGCAACTGAGTCTGATGTCCTACGCCCAAAGTCCGCAGGGCACTACTACTTATATGCGCCGGGGCACTTTGCTGAGCCTAAGAGGCATGGAAGAGGAAAGCCCGACCATCGAATTTGAAATTGACTCTACGCCCCCCTTTCGCGCCGATTTGCTCGCTCCTACGGTACGCGTCATCACCACACCAAATACGCTGCAACCGACAGGACTGAGACAGGCGCACTTCTGTTTTGGGGTGTCCCTTCAAGGAACCGTGATCTGGCAACTGCTAAATCCTGCACTGGAGATGCCACTGGAGGGCAGCATCGAACAGATGCTCAGGAGCTTCTTGGCGTCCCGGCTTCTCTCCGAGTGAGTGATGCCATCGACAACGCTAGCCCTTCTGAGGTGTTTTCTGGATGAGCAATCTCCAGAAAGCACGGGAGAGAGCAATACGTGGTGAAGTGAGACCGGAGGAGATCCGCGCGATGCGACCGGGGCCGGAACAAACCTATGTGAAGGGCGCGGCGTTCGGTACGATGGACATGAAGGAGCGGGTACAACTCCTCAATCGCGAGAGGATGGCCAAGGCGATTCTCTATCCGACGCTCGGGCTTTTATGGGAAGCCGAACTTTTCGACCCAGAGCTTTCTGCTGCATATTGCTGTGCCTATAACCGCTGGATCGCTGATTTCTGCCGCGACTCAAGCGGACGGTTGATCCCCATCGCGCACCTATCACTGGGCGATCCCGCCGCGGCGACGCGCGAACGTGAGCGTGCGGTCAAGGACGGTTGCAAGGGTGCGTTCGTGTGCCCTTTTCCGATCACTCGCGTCCCGCACGGCGACCCGCGCCACGACGCCGTGTTCGCGGCTGCGCAGGACCTTGATGTCCCGCTCGCGATTCATCCCACGTTCGAGCCGATCGAGTGGGGGTCCATCATCGCTGCGATAAATTTCAGTGGGCGATGTGGTACTTCGACCTCTTCGCCGGTCAGGGCGTGCAGCACGCATTTGGCACCTTTTTCCAGTTGGGCGTCTTCGACCGCTTTCCGCGCCTGCGCGTGGTCGTGCTCGAATCGCAGGCGGGGTGGATCGGCTACTTCCTGGACCGCGCCGATGCTATCTTCACAGGCACAACACTCGGCGCCACGGTCCGGCTCAAGGAGAAACCGTTGTATTACTTCAAGCGCCAGTGTTACATCTCGGCCGACCCGGATGAACGAACAATCGCGGCAATGATGCAGATTGTCGGTGAGGACAAGTTCTGCTGGGCGAGTGACTACCCGCATCCCGACCATCCAGGCAATTACCTGGAGGAACTGCGCGAGATGGTGGCACCGATGACGGAGTCAGCCCGCCGCCGCATTCTCGGCGAGAACGTCGCCAGAGTATACAACCTGAGCTGAATCCAGAGTTTGTGAGGAGAGAAAAGATGGACTATCATTGACCGAAACAGCTACTCGACGATAATGACCAACAGAGAAACAGAGGATTTGACCATGGCGCTTGCCAACTGGGGAGAAGCTGATTCCCTCAAAGCAAAGCAAATCTGGGCGGAATACCAACAGCGGCACGATCTTTCGGATCGCATGGGGCAGACTGCAGGCATTGATCCCGTCAGTGGACGCATTTGGTTTGGCGAGTCGATTCAGGACATTGTTTCCCAGAGAGACGCCGAAGGTTTGGCCTCTCCTCTCTTTTTTGAGCGTGTCGGCTCGCCAACCTACTTCCGTAAGGGCCATTGTCAGTGATTCTCGGCACCGTTTCGGCTGACGGGGTGCCGACGATTACACTGTCGATTGCTGGTCAAGACTGGCCTGCCATCATTGACTCCGGTTTCAACGGTGATCTGGAATTGCCTGATCGCTTACGCACTGCACTCAATGCCCAACATGTTGGCCGCGTGATGTCCGCGTTGGCTGGAGGTCAAATCATCGAGGAAGATGTGTATTTGGTCGAGTTTCTCTTTGATGGTCAAGTCATTCAGGCAGAAGCAACCTTTGCTCCCAGCTCCCAGATTCTCATAGGAACCCATTTGCTACGAGCATATTGTTTGCAGATCGACTTCGTTCGCAAAACCGTTCGGTTGGAACGAGAGTGAGTCAATGAGCTAATTCTTTCATCAGCGCCTTCGCCTCTTGCAAGTCTGCTGTGTCAAACCCCTCGGTGAACCAGCCATAGAGCTCTGCCAGCATTTGCCGGACCTCTTCCTTTT
>CAZAYE010000059.1:0-10285 GCA_964489255.1 uncultured Enterobacteriaceae bacterium | reverse complement strand
GGGCTGGATACCTTGGTCTTTGCTGGTGGCATTGGTGAGAATGCGCCAGAGGTGCGTGCGCGCATTTGTGACGGCCTGGGATTCCTGGGCATTGAACTAGACGGCGCTCAGAACGCTGCCGGTGAACCGGTCATCTCGCAGGCAGGAAGCCGAGTGACGGTACGAGTCATCCGCACCGATGAGGAGGTGCAGATTGCGAAGTCAGTGTGGAAAGCGATGAGCGCCTAGGTGACGGGGAGAGGAAACCTGGAGAAAAAGGCACGAGATCCTCGCTAGTGAGGAAAAAATGAAGAGTGTGAAGAAAGACACGAAGAAACTGCTCAATCCTGAGTTGCTCGGCAAAATGGATGCCTATTGGCGTGCCGCGAACTACCTCTCGGTCGGTCAGATTTATCTGTATGATAACCCCCTACTAAAGAAGCCGCTCAAACGGGATCACATTAAACCACGTCTGCTCGGTCACTGGGGCACAACCCCTGGTCTGAACTTCATCTATGTTCATCTCAACCGCGTTATTAAGGAACACGATCTCAAGGTGATCTACATCACCGGGCCCGGCCATGGTGGACCCGGCCTCGTGGCGAACACCTACCTCGAAGGCACTTACAGCGAGGTATACCCAAACATCTCACCAGACGAAGAAGGGATGAGGCGGCTCTTCAAACAGTTCTCCTTCCCCGGCGGCATCCCCAGCCACGTGGCTCCGGAGACGCCGGGCTCCATCCACGAAGGCGGCGAGCTAGGGTACGCGTTAGTCCATGCCTTCGGTGCGGCGTTTGACAACCCGGATTTACTCGTTGCCTGTGTGGTCGGCGACGGTGAGGCTGAAACCGGACCATTGGCCGCGAGCTGGCATTCAAATAAATTCCTTAACCCTGTCCGTGATGGCGCGGTGTTGCCAATTCTCCACTTGAATGGGTACAAGATTGCTGGACCCACGGTGTTCGGTCGCCTACCCCATGAAGAGTTAGAGGCCCTGTTCCGCGGCTCCGGCTATACCCCTTATTTTGTTGAGGGGGAGGACCCTGCAACGATGCACCAACTTATGGCGGCCACCCTTGATGAGGTGGTTGTTGAGATCAAGAAGGTCCAGCAGGAAGCTCGTCACAGCGGCTTCACGCGGCGACCCCGCTGGCCGCTGATCGTGCTGCGTACGCCGAAGGGCTGGACTGGACCGAAGCGTGTCGATGGGAAAGCAGTGGAGAATACCTTCCGCTCGCATCAGGTGCCGATGGGTGAGATGGATCGCCCAGAACACCTCAAAATCCTTGAGCAATGGATGAAAAGTTACAAACCGGAAGAGCTCTTCGATGAAACCGGCAGGTTAATTCCTGAATTGGCAGAACTGGCACCGAAAGGTGAGCGCCGTATGGGTGCCAATCCACACGCCAATGGCGGGATCCTCTTGCGCGATCTGCGTATTCCCGACTTTCGACAATATGCGATCAAAGTTCCGCAGCCAGGCACTGTCGAGGCCGAGGCCACACGGGTGCAAGGTCAGTTTCTGCGGGAGGTGCTCAAGTTGAACGAGGAGAACTTCCGCATCTTCAGTCCGGATGAAACTACTTCGAATCGCTGGACCGCCGTGTTCGAAGTCACCGGCCGATGTACGACGGAAGAGATTAGCAAAACCGACGACCATCTGTCGCACGACGGCCGGGTGATGGAAGTGCTCAGTGAGCACATGTGCCAGGGTTGGCTCGAAGGCTACCTCCTGACCGGCCGTCACGGGTTCTTCAACTGCTACGAAGCCTTTATTCACATTGTGGACTCGATGTTCAATCAGCACGCCAAGTGGCTGAAGGTCGCACGCCATATTCCCTGGCGGCGACCCATCGCGTCACTGAACTATCTGTTGACCTCACACGTGTGGCGGCAGGATCATAACGGATTCAGTCATCAGGATCCGGGCTTCATTGATCATGTCGTGAACAAAAAAGCGGAGGTCATTCGCGTCTATCTGCCACCGGATGCCAACACCCTCCTCTCGGTGACCAATCACTGTCTGCGCAGCCGCAACCACGTCAATGTCATCGTGGCTGGCAAACAGCCCGCCCCACAGTGGTTGGATATGGATGCCGCGATCAAACACTGCACCGCCGGTATCGGGATCTGGGAATGGGCCAGCACTGACAAGGATAGCGAACCTGACGTGGTGATGGCCTGCGCAGGCGACGTGCCCACCATGGAAACGCTGGCGGCGGTCGAACTGCTCAGGATTGACGAGCCGCAACTGAAGATCCGTGTCATCAACGTCGTCGATCTGATGAAGCTCCAGCCCGCCAGTGAACACCCAAATGGATTGAATGACAAAGAATTTGATGCCCTTTTTACCCTCGATAAGCCGATCATTTTCGCCTTCCATGGGTATCCCTGGTTGATTCACCGTCTGACCTACCGCCGCACCAACCATAAGAATCTCCATGTGCGTGGCTACAAAGAAGAGGGCACGACCACCACGCCGTTCGACATGGTCGTACTGAACGACCTCGACCGGTTTCATCTCGTTGCCGATGTCTTTGATCGCGTGCCCAAGCTCGCTCCGCGGGCCGCCTACGCCAAGCAGGCGATCCACGAAAAGCTGATTGAGCACAAGCAATACATCGCCGAACACGGTGAGGATCTGCCGGAGATTCGCAACTGGAAGTGGGGCGGAAAGCGTTGATACTGTGGGATCCTAAATCCTCAATCTTTACAGGATGGCCGCTAGCAATACGAATCCGCACGTCCACACTTCTCGATTCATCTCGCACCTCTACGTTTCTAGGGGTTAGCTGCTTGTTGTGAAAGAGCAGTGATTTCTGTGGCAATGTCGCGACTGAGCGCAGCAATATTCCGACTCATAGCCGCAGCGAGCGCCTCGTATTCTTGGGACCCGAGGGGCTCACTAAAACTTGACCTTTTGCTGACCAATACCTCCTTTCCATTCTTGCCGACGATGCTCCAAAGCGCGACCAGTGAGGACTGCCCTCCAAGTTCGCCCAAAAATCGGGTCACCTCGACGATCACTTGGTACTCCATCGGCATAGGACCCTTCCAGGGAAACACCGCAACACGATCTGTAGCCAGCAGGAGTGAGAGATTCTCAGCGAGCACACGCGTGAAGTTGTCCTGCAAGGGTTCGGCCCAGTGGGCGAACGCGGCAGGACGGAGTTCGTTCGTGTTATCCCCAGTCACGATCTGCGGCCGATTGGTATACTGTGGCAACTCTACCGGTCCTACACCGATAGCAACATTGCGAAGCGAAACCGCCCGCTGGGTTGCCTCTTCAGGGGGGATCATCGTGAGACCGTAGAACCGTGTGGGGTGTTCCCGCCCAAAGCTACACCCGCTCAAGATGATCAGGGAGACGAAAACGATCAATAGCGGGCGATTGGGAAAATACGGTTCGTGCTGCGACTGACTCGATACGAACGGAAGGTGGCTGACAGGAGCAGCTTCTCCTTTGTTCGCCTTGAGCCCCCTTCGGCTACGCTCAGGACAGGCTTCGTCTTCGCCCAGGACAGGCTTGTCAAAAGGTGAACGCAGGCTTCTTCCCCAAGTTGGTCCAGTGAAGGGCACCCGATAGGGACACCGCATTATTGTTCTCCCTCTTGTTTGCCAAACATGATGGCATTTAGGAAAAGGTTTAGGTCCGCTCGTGAAACGTTAAGAGATTGTGGTTCAAGTCGGTTCAGGTCGGTTAAATTTGGCTGAAATAGAGAAAGGCTAGGTGGGCTGAGTATGGCAGGAGCGAGGTAACCTCGCTCCTGCCTGGAGAGAGACACGAGAGGATCTTCAGGATTGTGCGATCAATTGCCGCAACACGTACGGCAAAATGCCGCCATGCCGGTAATATTCGATTTCGATCGGGGTGTCGATGCGCAGGGTCACCGGAACCTGATCGGTCTGGCCATTGGCACGGTGGATGACCAGAGTAACATCCTGCCGAGGCTTCGGATTGGCGCCGAGGCCGACCACGTCAAAGCCTTCGCTGCCGTCGAGTTTAAGAGACTGTGCGCTCATGCCATCTTTGAATTGACAGGGCAGAACTCCCATACCGACAAGGTTACTGCGGTGAATGCGTTCGAAGCTCTGGGCCACGACCACTCTGACCCCGAGTAAGCGCGTGCCCTTAGCGGCCCAATCGCGGGAACTACCAGTGCCGTACTCGTGCCCGGCGAAGACAATCAGCGGAATCCCTGCCGCTTGATATTGCAGAGCCGCGTCGTAGATGGTCAGCTGCTCACCAGTCGGCTGAAACTTGGTTATTCCGCCTTCCGTGCCAGGCACCATCAGGTTCTTAATGCGTACGTTGGCGAACGTTCCGCGAGTCATCACTCGATCATTGCCGCGGCGCGAGCCATAGCTATTGAAATCCGCGGCCGTAACCCCTTTCTCCTGGAGGTAGATTCCCGCCGGAGAGGTAGCCTTAATCGAACCTGCCGGACTGATGTGGTCGGTCGTCACCGAATCTCCAAAAATTGCCAGCGGGCGCGCGCCGGTAATGTCGTCAATGGTGCCAGGGGGCAGGCTGAACTGTTCAAAGAAAGGGGGTTCCTGGATGTAGGTTGAATCGGGCTCCCAGGCGTAGACCGCGCCCGTGCTGCTGGGAATTTCGTTCCACAACGGATTTTCTGCGGCGAAGTCCGTGTACAGGCGACGGTACGTAGCCGGATCGAGCGCGGAAAACAGCAAGTCGCGGATTTCCACCAGGCTCGGCCAGATCTCACGCAAATAGACATCCTGGCCATCTTTACTCTTGCCCAACGGTTCCTTAGTCAGGTCGATGTCGACGCGACCAGCAAGCGCAAAGGCCACGACGAGCGGGGGACTCATCAAAAAGTTCGCCTTAATGCTCTGATGGACGCGCGCCTCGAAGTTGCGGTTGCCGCTCAAGACGCTCGCTCCGATTACATCATTTTTGGTCACCACTTCTTCGATGCGTGGATCGAGAGGTCCGGAATTGCCGATGCAGGTTGTGCAGCCATAGCCGACTAGATTGAAGCCAATCTGATCGAAGTAAGGTTGGAGGCCGGCTTTCTTCAGGTACTCAGTGACCACTCGCGAGCCAGGAGCCAACGAAGCTTTCACCGTGGAGCGTTTGCTTAGCCCCTTTTCTACCGCTTTCTTTGCCACCAAGCCGGCCGCCAGCATGACAGTGGGATTTGAGGTGTTCGTGCACGAAGTGATGGCGGCGATCAGCACGTCACCATGACCGAGGTCACCTAGAGGGGCACTGCCATTCTGCACGGGGAACCGCTGACCAATCACATCCGCCGATTTATTATAGCCGTTTTCGTTCACCGGCTTTTGCAGAAGTTCAGCAAACGTCTGCTTGAGATTCGACAATTCGATGCGATCCTGGGGACGTTTGGGTCCAGCTACACTTGGCTGCACGTCGGCGAGGTTGAGGTCCAAGACTTGGCTGTAGGTGCATTGGCCTTTACGGGGGATGCCAAACAGACCTTGCGCTTTGAAATAGTTGCGAAGAGTTTCAACCTGTTCATCGCTGCGGCCAGTGGCCTTGAAATAGGCACAGGTTTCCTCGTCAATCGGGAAGAAACCCATAGTGGCCCCGTATTCGGGCGCCATATTGGCGACTGTGGCGCGGTCAGGGACCGGCAGACGTGCCGCTCCTTCTCCGTGATATTCGACAAACTTGCCCACGACGTTCGCCTTGCGCAGCATTTGGGTCAGGTGAAGCACTAAGTCGGTCGCGGTGACCCCTTCGCGCAGCGAGCCACTCAGGTGCACGCCCACAACATCTGGAGTCAGGAAATAAACGGGCTGGCCGAGCATTCCGGCTTCCGCTTCAATGCCGCCGACGCCCCAGCCAACGATGCCAAGGCCGTTGATCATAGTGGTGTGGGAATCGGTGCCGACGAGCGTGTCGGGATAATAGACTCCGTCCTTTTCCAACACCCCGCGGGCGAGATATTCCAGATTGACTTGGTGGACGATCCCGATGCCAGGCGGTACGACCTTGAAGCTATCAAAGGCTTGCATGCCCCACTTGAGAAATTGATAGCGAGGGCGGTTGCGCTGGAACTCCAACTGCATGTTGCGCTGCAGCGCATCGCTCATGCCTGCGTAGTCAACTTGCACGGAGTGGTCTACCACGAGGTCCACAGGAACCAGCGGCTCAATGATTTGTGGGTTCTTGCCCAGGCGAGCGACCGCGGAACGCATAGCCGCGAGATCGACCAGCAGGGGGACTCCGGTAAAATCTTGGAGAAGGATACGGGCAACAACGAAGGGAATTTCTTCGGTCCGCTCAACCTTGGCACCCCAGTTTGCCAGCGCGCGCACGTCCGTTTCCGTGATCTTTTTGCCGTCGCAGTTTCGTAGGACGGATTCGAGTACGATACGGATGCTCACGGGCAACTGGGCAATCGGGCCAATGCCCTCCTTTTCTAGGTGTGGCAGGGAGTAGAATTTTCCCGTACGATTTGCGCCAAGGGTGAAAGTCTGCAACGTATTGAAAAGATTATGAGACATAGGTGTTCCTCTTCCTTCGCAATAGGTCTTCAGCTATGAACAGTGAGCAAGTGGTAACGAGCGCAAAAGAGTACCGAAAACACTTCACCATTACCAGCCCGAAGGGATGAGAGGAAAGAGAGGGAGAGAGATGAGGGGTATCATACTCGCTGGTGGGTCAGGGACTCGGTTGTATCCGGTCACGCATGCGGTCAGCAAGCATCTCGTTCCGATTTATGATAAACCGATGATTTACTATCCGCTGTCCACGCTCATGCTGGCAGGTATTCGGGATATTCTGGTTATTACCACCCCCCATGAGCAGGAAAGCTATGTCCGCCTTCTAGGAGAGGGGGAGACCTTGGGCCTCCGTATTGCCTATGCTGTGCAGCCACGACCCGAAGGGATTGCCCAGGCATTTCTTATCGGCCGAGAGTTTATTGGGAGAGACGCGGTTGCCTTAGCGTTAGGGGATAATCTCTTCTACGGGCATGGGTTGCCGGAGTATTTGCGTCGAGCTGCGAATCGAACTCTCGGGGCGACGGTCTTTGCGTACTGGGTCCGGGATCCGGAACGCTACGGAGTCGTTGAATTCGATATGGCTGGACAAGCGATTTCGCTTGAGGAAAAACCACTTCGGCCGCGTTCTGCCTATGCGGTGACGGGTTTATATTTCTATGACAACCAGGTTGTCGAGATTGCGGCCGGACTCAAACCGTCTGCGCGTGGAGAACTGGAAATTACTGATGTGAATCTGGCCTACCTCCGGACGGGGAGATTGCACGTCGAGAAACTTGGTCGTGGCATTGCCTGGCTCGATACCGGCACCTATGAATCCCTCGTGCAAGCGTCCACCTTCATCCAGGCGATTGAGGAGCGGCAAGGGCTCAAGGTTGCTTGCCTCGAAGAGATTGCCCTCCGAATGGGGTACATCACAAAAGATGATGTCCGCCAGATCGCGGCCACCATGCCGCACAGCGGGTACGGACAGTACTTGTTGCGTATCGTTGAACAAGAGCCGTAATACTACCTTGCCTGGCAGACGGTATGATAAGGTTTGTGCTTCGATGGACTCTGTCCTGTCAAAAAATGACGAACGACGCTGCCGACTCTTTTGGTAAAGGGGGATCGAGGGGGGATTTACGCCTGCTGAAGCGTCCGCAACGTTCATGCTGTGAGACTTAGGATATGAGAGTTTTTTCTACTGACCTACCTGGGGTGCTGATCCTTGAACTGGACGTATATCGGGACAAACGAGGGTTTTTTCTGGAGACCTACCACGCTAACAAATATCAGGGAGTGGGAATTCCGGGGAGCTTTGTTCAGGATAATCAGTCACACTCCGTGCACGGCACGGTGCGCGGACTGCACGTGCAGCGCTCTCATCCCCAAGGCAAACTCATCCGTGTTCTCCAAGGAGAGATCTTTGATGTCGCAGTCGATATCCGGCGCGGCTCGCCCACGTTTCGTTGCTGGATAGGAGAGATTCTTTCTGCCCAGAATTTTCGCCAAATTTATGTGCCGCCAGGCTTTGCCCATGGATTTTGCGTGCTCAGCGAGACCGCCGACGTCGCGTACAAATGTACGGAATTGTATGACCCGACCGACGAGTTCAGTATCTTGTGGAACGATCCTGACCTTGGTATTGCCTGGCCAGTGCGCGAGCCGCTTCTGTCGGAGAAAGACCGCTCTGCCCCTCGTCTGGCGGAGCTGATTAATACCCTCCCAGTCTTTGAGGTAGAAAGATTGGGAACAACGCCCGAAAAATGACTATGCAAAAATCAATGTTGGCAGGACACGAAGACAGAACTATACAGCCGACGGGGCCTGAGGTTTCTCCGTCGTCTGACTTTATTCGTGACATTGTTGCCGCAGACCTCAAGTCTAATAAACATGGTGGTCGAGTCGTGACGCGCTTCCCACCGGAACCGAACGGCCATCTGCATATTGGCCACGCCAAGTCGATCTGCCTGAATTTTGGTATCGCGCTGGAAAACAAAGGCGTGTGTCATCTGCGGTTCGATGATACCAACCCTACCAAAGAAGAGGTCGAATATGTCGAATCCATCAAAGAAGATGTCCATTGGCTGGGATTCGATTGGAGCGACAAACTCTTCTACGCCTCAGACTATTTCGAACAACTGTACCAGTACGCCGTGCAACTGATTAAAGAAGGCAAGGCCTATGTGGATGGTCTGAGTGCGGATGAAGTGAGAGAGTACCGTGGTACGTTAACCGAGCCTGGCAAGAACAGTCCGTACCGGAACCGCTTAGTCGAAGAGAACCTGGACTTGTTCATCCGCATGCGAGCGGGCGCATTCGAAGAAGGTACTCACACCCTGCGGGCAAAGATTGACATGGCCTCGCCTAATGTGAACATGCGCGATCCGGTCATGTACCGCATTCTCAAGGCGCATCACCACCGGACGGGTGACACCTGGTGTATCTATCCCATGTATGATTTCACGCATTGCGTGTCGGATGCCATCGAGGGCATCACCCACTCCATTTGCACGCTAGAATTTGAGGATCATCGCCCCTTGTATGACTGGTTCCTGGACGAGTTGCGTACCCCCTGTCATCCGCAGCAGATTGAATTTGCCCGCCTCAACCTCACCTACACGGTGATGAGCAAGCGTAAGCTGTTGGCATTGGTTGAAGGGGAGTATGTGCATGGCTGGGACGATCCGCGCATGCCGACCATCGCAGGGCTGCGGAGACGCGGCGTCACACCGGAGGCAATACGGACCTTTTGCGAGCGCATCGGGGTGGCCAAGCGTAACAGCACGGTCGATATAGCCCTGCTTGAGCACTACATCCGTGAAGACTTGAATAAACGCGCGCAGCGGGTGATGGCAGTGTTGCGTCCTCTCAAGGTCGTTATCGATAACTATCCAGAAGGGCAGGTTGAAGAGCTGGACGCGATAAACAATCCTGAAGATCCCGGCATGGGAACCAGAAAGGTGCCGTTCTCGCGCGTCCTGTACCTTGAACAGGACGATTTTCGTGAAGATCCACCGAAAAAGTTTTTCCGCTTGGCTCCTGGCCGAGAAGTCCGTCTCCGCTACGCCTATATCATCAAGTGCGTTGGCGTCGTAAAGGACGAGCGCACGGGCGAAGTGGTCGAGCTGCACTGCACCTACGATCCAGAGACGCGCAGTGGGGGATCGGCAGAGGGACACAAGGTGAAGGCCACCTTACACTGGGTATCGGCGGCCCACTCGCTCTCAGCCGAAGTCCGCTTGTACGATTCTCTCTTTACCACGCCTGACCCAAGTGAGGCAAAGGACTTCGCGTCAGTCTTGAATCCTCACTCGTTAGAGACCCTGACCACCTGTCGGGTGGAACCTAGCCTTGCAGGTGTGCCATCGGGCAGTCGTTATCAATTCGAGCGACAGGGCTATTTCTGCGTCGACCCGGATTCGACTCCAGGAGCGCTCGTCTTCAATCGCACAGTTTCCCTCAGGGATGCGTGGGCCAAGATCGAGAAAGCGCAAACAACCTCATGAAATGTCCGAAATGTACGACTGAAACATTCGCCTCTTTCACCATTCGCGAGGTGACCGTAGACCGCTGCACCACCTGTGGCGGAATTTGGTTTGATGAGTGGGAACTCAGCCAACTCCTCAAAGAATCCCCTCAGTTGCTGACCTCCCTGCGTGGCGGAGAAGAGCGGGAGGATCTCGATGCCAAGCGAGGTCATTGCCCGCGCGATGCGACGCCGCTGCTGCGAATGTACAGCACAATCAACCAATCGATTGTCGTGGATACGTGCCTCCAATGCCGAGGTATTTGGCTGGATAGTGGAGAGTTCGAAAAACTGCTC
>CAZAYE010000058.1:10032-10377 GCA_964489255.1 uncultured Enterobacteriaceae bacterium | reverse complement strand
TCTCCACTGCGCGCGACCGGCGTGCTGAGTTTTGTCTTCTTGTTGGTGTTTTTGCGCTCAGCCTTGATCGGCGTACGCGATGTGCAAGGCGATAAGATCATGGGTATGGAAACGATCTTCAAAGTCGTAGGCAAACGCCGGACCAAAGAGGTGCTGGTCAGTGTTGTAGCGTCTCTCGTGGTTCTCCTACTCGGGCTGACCTTCCCTTGGCGCGGATTGCCGTTGACCGCCTTCCTTCTTACGGTAGTCCTCTATATTTGCGCGGTGAGTTGGTTGTACCATCAGCGTCTGCTGCCGAAAGGCGCGGCTGGCGAGATCCTCGTCGATCAACAATTCCTACTGGCT
>CAZAYE010000058.1:0-10022 GCA_964489255.1 uncultured Enterobacteriaceae bacterium | reverse complement strand
GCGTTTTTGTGGCATTTGTACCGGTGAAGACACAGTTGTTAGTTTTCAGTTATCAGTTGTCAGTAAAAGAACAGCGAAGAGCCACGATCTCGTCTCTCCTACTGGCAACTGGCTACTGACAACTGACCACTCCTTACCACCTCTTACACCGGCGGCGTTGGAGCACCTGTCTGGACCGCGCCATTAACCGCCCGTTCTCCTCGTAGCCGCGCTCGTAGTGCTTGAAATCCACGTTTCGCCAGACGAAACAGATGGGGAATGAGCCAGGCAGCTAGGGCTGTAAACCCAATAACCAGAACGAGCATCAGCAGCGGGTAGTGAAAAATCATCCAAATCCCGCCTAAGACTGCAAGATCTTCTCCTACACTGGCAAACCAATTACTGAACGGTTCTGGGCTCGTATTGATCGCCAAGCGTACCGTAGCCTTGGTGCCATGGGCGGCCAGCGCGACTCCTCCTCCGGCAAGGAGTGCAGCCAACTCCAAAGCAGGGCTCAGGTCGCCAACGGCACGAGCGGCTAGGACCGCACCGGCTGGGACGCGAATGAAGGTATGCAAGACATCCCAGCCGGTGTCTACATATGGCACCTTATCGGCGAAGAATTCGATAAAGTACATGAGGCAAGCAACGCCGATCACCATCGGATCGGTCAGAATCTGCAAGTCGGGCGGCAGTTGGATCATCCCAGCCCTACTTGCCAGTCCCAAGGAGGCGATGGTTGCGTAGAGGTTCAGACCTGAAGCCCAGGCCGTACCCATTGCCAGACTGAGAGTTTCTAGTACACCCATCGCTCACCTCACTAGCAGAGGCGAAGGAAACTTGCCTCTGCCATTGCTAACGCTTTCTAGAGCTATACCACCGCCAAGGGGCAGAATAAAACGGGCGCAGAAGAACGGCAAGAAGGGTTTTCTTCAGTCTAGCCTTCATATACTACTCTCCTTGTCCCACTGAAGATGATTCGAGCTCTCTTAACGCCACCATGGACGGTCACCGGCTCCATAGTACCACCAGGAACCATAGGGACGCTGGGATCCATAGCGGCCTCGATAGTAGTCATCACCGTAACGCCGACCCCAGCGCCAACCGCGGTCGTGGTAATCATCATGCCAGTCATAGAGGTCGTTATGGAAATCTTTATGCTCTCGCTTCAGCCCGCGGTGGAAACGACGGTGTTCACGTCTCGAGTAAGGATATTCGTGAAATTCCTCGTGGAGGGCACCGAGTTTGTCGTGTTTTTGTTCGTGCAAGTCACCAAGCTTGTCATGGAAACGCTCGTGTCGCCCATGTCCATTTTCGTCTCCGTGAGCAAACACCGGAGAGGTCAGAAACAGCAATCCCCCTAAAGGGAGAACTGCGAAAAGGGTCTTTTTTAAGGTGGTTCTCATGGCAGCCTCCTTTCTTTTGGCTACTCCAATGTCAACACCAGATTTAGAGAAAAGTCTCTCAGCCTTAGTAGACACGTTGACCCAAGACGGGCTTCTTCGCTACAAAGGCGGGATCAACTGTGGAGGAGGAAGGTATGCAAAAAACCCGTCATTTCGTGTGGCTCATTGCCCTACTGGCGTTCTGGGGGACTGTCTCCTTACTCAGCCCAGTCAGCGCAGAGGAGCAACGCTTTGTTCGCCTTGAGGATACCACCACTTATATCGACCCTGTGAGCAAAAGCGAGTTAAGAGTCGTCATCGATCAGCACCTGGGTGGGACAACGACCGTCTCGGTGGCTGATCTCGTCATTCCCCCTGGAGTAGACGTTCCTGATCATATTCATCAAGCCGCAGAAATCTTTTACATCCTCTCCGGCGAATTGGAGCAGACTAGCGAGGGCAAGGTGCAAAAGCTCACCGCCGGAATGGCTTGCCTAGTACCAGCGAACACGACCACCCATCATAAGGTGACCTCGAAGGGACCTGTGCGTGCCTTAGTGATTTGGGCACCAGGTGGGGAGGAAAAACGGATTGTCGAGCAGTGGCAGAAGAAGCAACCGGGAAGTCAGTAGGGAGCAGTCTGCTGTCAGCTTTCAGCGATCTGTAGGGTGCGCTGTGCGCACCATGTGGACGGTGCATGAAATGCACCCTACTCCTATAACAACCAACTGTGACTAATCTTGCGGTGGCACCAGCCATGGACCTGTGCCGCGTGTATCGAGATACGTGAGTATGGCCTCAGCGGCAGCCTCACCACCTCGAACACAATCCGTAATCCCTACCCCCCGATAGGCACTGCCCGCCAACGCTAAACCAGGATGCAGCGCCACTCTCTTCTCAATTTCGTCGACCAGTGCGAGGTGACCGACCAAGTATTGCGGCATTGAGCGCGGATAGCGAGCGATGCGGACGAACACAGGCTTGGCTTGTACCCCAAGGAATTGCCCGAGTTCCTGCCGGACCACACGTTCCATCTCTTCGTCGTCAAGGTTGAACAACTCTTCTTGGAGTGAACCACCGACAAATGCCCGCAGGAGTACGTACTCTTCTGGAGCACGACCTGCATATTTTACACTGGAGAACGTGCCAGCAATGATGGAGCGATTCTCGATGCGCGGCACGACAAAACCGAACCCATTTAAGGGATGGGGAACATGTTCTCGGTGATAGGCCAGGTTCACAGTTGCTGCCGAACTGTAGGAAATCCCAACAAGTCGCTCTGCAAGTTGGAAATCAAGAGAGCGAAAGATTCGTGCTGCCTGAAAGGCTGGTGCCGTGACAACAACCCCGTCTGCCTGGAGCGTTGAGCCGTCTTCGCACTCGACTCTCCAACGTCCATCCTCTAACCACACCGTAGACACAGAGCAATGGTAGCGAACTGTGCCAAGAGACAAGCGTGCGGTAAGGATATCGACAAACTGTTGCATGCCCTCACGTAGGGTAACAAACAGACTCCAACGTGCACCGCTTGCACCTTTCGCTTCTTGTGGTCGCTTGCGGCTCGCCTGCCACATAGCGTAGATCACGCTGCGATATTCACGCTCCATTTGCAGAAAGCGAGGCATGGTGGCAGCCAGGCTCAGGCGGTCCGGGTCTGCAGTATAAATCCCCCCTACCAAAGGTTGAGCAACGCGCTCGAGAGCCTCGCGGCCGAGGCGACGGCGAACAAAAGACCCCAGACTTTCATCGTCTCTCTGAGGCGCACGGGGGAGAAGGAGATCAAGCGCCATGCGCAGTTTCCCCGGCCAGGAAAACAAACGTGAACGTAGTAAAGGACCAAATCTGGTCGGCGCCAGCAGCATAAAGCCTTCAGGCAATGGTTCGAGCTTGCCGTTGCAGGCGACGAAAGTCGCCCGGTATTCATCACGTGTGCCAATAAGTTCCGACTCCAGCCCAATTCGCCGACAGAGTGCTAAAGCCCAGGGCTTCTCAGAAATGAACGAGTCCGGACCGAGCTCAAGCAGGAACCCATCCCGTTTCTCCGTGTTGATGGTTCCACCAAGGCGGCCGCTTGCTTCTAGCAGAGTGAAGCGTAGCGGTAGTTCGCGCTCGCAGCTGAGCTCGACGAGACGATGGGCCGCAGCTAGGCCAGCAATGCCACCACCAACGATGACAAAATGAGGGAGATGGGAAGTTTCCACTTTTGTCGGGATAAGAATCAGGACTGATCTTTACTCTTAAGTCCTTTATCTAGGAGCAGAACCAAAATGCCGGCTCAGGCAATAACACCAAAAACAAGGAGCCCGATGTCGTAGGGAGTCATGTTCCTTCCTCCGCCTTGGCCCTATCCCAGAAAAACTTTGCCAGGTTCTCTCCTTGCTTTTCTGTTCGGAGAATCCGCATCTTTATAGATTCAGCCTGCTACCGCTTTTCGTACCACATCAGCCATCATGCGAATAAAAGTCGGATGATCACTCACTGTACCGGCACGAATCAGGTTCACTCCATGCGCTGCAGCGACCCGTCTCGCCGCGGTGTCCAAGTCATAGAGCACCTCGATATGGTCGCAGACAAAGCCGATCGGCACGACGACAACGTCACGCGCTTCATCAGCCGCGAGTTGGGGCAGGATCGCCCCAATGTCCGGCTCCAGCCACAGGGTGCGAGGATCGCCACTACGGCTCTGGTAGGCAATTAACCAGCGTGAATGTCCAAGCTTTTGGGCGACCAGACGAGCCCCCACTTCGACCTGCCGCACGTATATCGGCGTTCCCGGCATCGCCACCGGAACACTATGAGCAGTAAACACCAGAGGCACCTGTTCCCAGCGTTCAGGTGGGATCTGGTCGAACGCTTGCCGAGTGAGGTCTGCAACAGCCTCAATAAATAAAGGATGATCGTACCACCCAGCAGCGTACTCAATTGCCGGAGCATGAGAACCGATCTGTGCACGCGCCTCCGCGACATTCTCTTTATAGCGCTCCCAACCTGCCGCGCTTTGCTGGGCAGACAGGATGAAACCGAGGGCATGCTTGATGCCCTCGGTCGCCATCTGAGCCAGTGTCTCGTGAAAATACGGATGCCAGTTCCGCATGCCAACATAGACTGGCAGCCGCAGCCCTTCTTGGTCGAGCAGCTGTTGCACTGCCCGTGCCTGTCGAAAGGTGATCTCGTTCAGTGGCGAGTGGCCATTGAACACCTCGTAGTGCTGGATCACCTCCTCTAATCGCTGCGGAGGTACCGGCCGTCCCTTGGTTACATTAGCCAGAAAAGGCCGTACATCCTCCATCTTTTCCGGACCGCCGAAGGCGATCAACAACACGGCATCGTAAAGTATAGACAAAGCGCCACCGGAGAAAGTCAACTTGAAACTTGAAACGAGAAACTTGAAACTCGCTTTTCCGACATCTCGTGTACCATATCTACCAGTGCAACCACGTTATCGACTGGTGTCTGAGGCAAGATGCCATGCCCCAGGTTGAAGATATGCCCCGGCCGTCCCGCCGCGAATGACAACACTCGCTCGACCTGCCGACGCAACTCGTCGCGCGGAGCAAAGAGTGTTACCGGGTCGAGGTTTCCCTGCACCGCCCGGCTCAAACCGATACGCTGCCACGCGACGTCAAGGTTGAGACGCCAATCCACGCCAATCACATCCCCGCCTGCCTCAGTCATGAGTTCGAGCAGTCCGGCGGTCTCAGTCCCAAAGTGGATCACAGGGATTCCAGGAGTAATGCCCTGAAATAACGCCTTCATGTGCGGCAGGATGAAGGTCCGATAGTCTGCTGGCGAGAGGCACCCAACCCAGGAATCGAACAGTTGTACCGCCTGAGCGCCAGCGGCGATTTGGTCATTGATATAGGCAGTGATCACCCGCACGAGCCGTTCCATCAGCGCTCGCCATGCCCCAGGGTCCTGGTACATCAGGCGTTTGGTCTCGATGTAGTGCCGAGAACTCCCCCCTTCGATCAGATAGGAAGCCACGGTAAACGGCGCACCGGAGAAGCCGATGAGCGGGATATGGATAGGAAGATTTGCCCGCGCCTTACGCACCGCTTCGAAAACAAAGGGGACAGTCTCTGCTAGCGGGCTTTCTACTAATCGATCCACGTCCGCAGCACAACGTACAGGACGATGAATAACCGGACCATCGCCCTTAGCGAACTCCAAGCCTACCCCCATGGGCTCGACGATCAACAGAATGTCAGCGAAGATGATTGCTGCATCGACACCGAGCCGCTGTACCGCTTCGACGGTGACTTGCGCAGCCAAATCTGGACTTTTACACAAGGTGAGAAACGGTACACGATCACGTAGAGCGCGATACTCTGGCATATACCGTCCAGCCTGACGCATAAGCCACACTGGCGTATGTGGGGTAGGTTCGCGGCGACAGGCTCTCAGGAAAATCGGTTCATTCATTGAGTGGCATACTAGCATAGCAGACGTTTTACGGTCAGCCTCTTCCTGCATATGGCTCAGGTAAGAGGTCTCTGCCATAGAGCGAACGCCGTAAGCGAGTTATATACTAGGCTAAGAGCTGAAGGTTGACGGCCGAGGGCTGAACGCTGAACAAGGAGGTCCCGTCCATGTCTGATCCCTGGACTCATCACGTCGCACTGGTCAACGGCTTCCGTATGCACTACGTCGTTGCTGGCTCAGGATACCCCTTAGTATTTCTCCATGGTTGGCCGCAGAGCTGGTATGAGTGGCGCAAGATCATCCCACCCTTGGCGGAGCGCTTCACTGTGATCGCCCCTGATTTGCGCGGTTTAGGAGACTCCGAGCGTCCGATGACTGGGTATGACAAGCGAACCTTAGCTTCTGACGTGTATGCGCTCGTACAGAAATTAGGGTTTAACAAGATCGGTCTCACCGGCCACGACTGGGGCGGTGCCGTCGCTTTTTATCTGGCTTACGATCATCCGGAGATGGTCGAGCGGTTGATGATTCTCGACATGATTCCCGGCCTGGGACGTACAGGTGACAAGCTGGATCTGCATGTAGCTCGCCGAATCTGGCACGTATTCTTCCACGCTGGCATACCGGATTTAGCTGAGAAACTGGTCAGCGCGAAGGTCGAGGCGTATTTGGGCTACTTCTACACCTCCACTGCATATAACTACAGCCCTGCCATCTTCAGCAGAGAAGACATTGCCGAATACGTGCGTGTGTATTCTGCCCCAGGCGCCCTGCGCGCAGGGTTTCAATATTATCGCACTGGCTTGCAGGAAGATCTTGAGAATCTGAGCAGTTGCACACGCAAGCTGACCATGCCAGTTCTCGCCTGGGGCGGAGAGGCCTTTCTCGGCAATATCGTGCCAGCCTGGCAATCCGTAGCCGAGAAGGTCCAGGGAGGTGAGGTCAAGCAGTGTGGGCACTTCATCGCCGAGGAAAAACCAGAGTTTGTCATTCAGCAGGCGTTAGAGTTTTTCGGGTCGTTACACGGATAGAGTACGAACTCAAAACGCAGTGAAGTGAAACGATGCGCGGAGGATAAGATGGCGCAGGACATTGCGCGCTTATATCAACGATGTAGACTTCCCTGACCTCCTGCTTGCTATTGTCCGTCAGGTCGGAAAGGCTCTACGTGAACGTGAGCAAACGGAATTACGCCCGACGTGACTGACTCGCTTCGTGGACGACCTTAAGCGGTTTCTGGGCAGCGAGGTGGACTTTGAGAAGCTAGAACTGGACGCGAAGATTGCCAAATTCACCGCTACTATCAAGAGCAGTCCTGATGCACGCCTGCAAATACGCAAGGCGCCGGAACCCAATGTCTCCAATCTCATCCAGGCAGCAAATGACCTGCTCGACGAAGCGGTGACCCGACTCAAGGCGAGGGGCTGCCGTGACCTTGTCCTCATCGTTGACAACCTGGACCGCATCGTTCTGCGCGACCTCGAGGGCGGTCTCAACACCCACGATCGTCTCTTCCTCAATCGCGGCGCACAGCTTAATGCACTCCGGTGTCATATCGTATATACACTGCCTATCTCCATGGTCTTCTCACCCAAGGCAACGGCGCTGGTGAATGTCTTCGGCAGGCGTCCCGATGTCCTGCCCATGGTGAAGGTCAGTGAGCCGGATAGTATGGACAATCCGACAGGGATGAACGTCACCCAGGAGATGGTGCGCAAACGCCTCGCAGAAGCGACTGTAGCGGAGAGTGCCGCCTTCGATTCGCCTGAGACGTTGAACTACTTATGCCGTATGAGCGGCGGGCACGTCCGCAATTTGCTTATCCTCATACGTTCTGCCTGTACAGCGGCAGGTACGTTGCCGCTGACCCGTCGCATCACCGAGCAAGCGGTGCGGGGAATGAACAACGACTTCGAGCGGGCGTTGAACCGTCCAGAGTTCTTTGAAACCCTACGACAGATAGACCAGTCACACGACTTGCCTGGTAGCGATCACGACCAACTCTTGCTGTATAATCTCAGTGTACTGGAATATCTGAATGGTGATGCATAGTATGCTGTTAACCCAGCGGTGCGAGCATTAGAGAAGTTCAAAACACCCAAACGTGCTAAGTCCCGCCGCCGATAAGCCATGCCCAGGAAACGTACGCAGCAAACAGACGCGGAGGCTCAGACGGTCCTCGCCCAACTCGAACGAGTCATTCGTTGGGATGATAAGTTTCGGCTGGTCTTCGTAAAATGCAATTCACCCCTCCAGCAAGATGAGATGCGGCGCATGCTCCTCGCTCGCCTCAGTGACAAGCAGGTTCTTGAGGTCTTTTTGCAGAAGCCTATCGTCAGCCTTTTGGATGAACTCACTACTCGCTGGGATGCTGCTCAACCACCTGAGGCAGTCTGTGTCTATGGATTGGAAAAGTCTATCAACGAGCAGCGCGAAGCGTCACCCGTGCTGGGACGACTTAACCACGATCGCGACCTGCTGCGCCAGGCAATCCCAGCAGCCCTGCTTATTTGGCTGCCTGACTTCGCCCTCGACTGCGTCGCACGGGGAGCGCCCGATTTCTGGGCCTGGCGGTCGGGTGTCTATGAATTCCCTACTGAGGTCGCGCTCTGGCAGAGAGACAGCATCTCTGCCCTTGCTCATGATGTGCCCGCTCTCTTCTCGCTTCCTCTAGAGGACAAACAGAAGGAAATTGCCCGACTGGAAGAACTCGTGAGGACTGCTCGTGTCCTACCCCGGCAAGGTAAACGAGAGCAAGAAACCATCTCTCACCTCGTGTATCAACTTGGTTTACTGTATGACAGCCTAGGCGAGTGGGATATAGCACGGACGCAGTTTGAGGAGAGCTTGGAAATAGCGCAGCGGTTGGGCAACCAGTATATAATCGCCGCTAGACTGCATGCATTGGGAGTGCTCGCGCAGAAGCGGGGACAGCTAGAGGAAGCAGAGCAGTGGTATCGGCAGAGTCTAGCCATCAAGGAGCGCTTAGGTAAACCGCAGGGACAAGCCACCACCCTTCACCAGTTGGGGAGCATTGCGCAGGAACGGGGGCAGTTAGAAGAAGCAGAGCAATGGTATCGGCAGAGCCTGGCCATCAAGGAGCACCTAAGCGACGAGCACGGGCGAGCCGGCACCCTTCACCAATTGGGAATGATTGCGGAGGAACGAGGCAACATAGCAGAGGCAGTACGGTTCTTCCAGCAGGCGGGGGCACTCTTTGAACGTCTCGGTCACTCACATAGCTTAGACATCGTGCGTGCCTCGCTCCAGCGAGTGCGTGACGATTCTCCCAGCAGGAATTAACGCAAACAGACGAATGGTTGTCTCAACAGAAACCCAACAAAAATCCACGTTAAAGAATACATGTTGTCATTACCCTATTTTACTTTCGCTTTTATTTCGCCTACAATGCGAGCGATGGAGAGTGTGGAATTATGAAGCAGTCAGCGGTGGTGGAAAAAATCCTCGCAACCGATCTCGGCAACGAAGCCGAAGAACGATACCTCAACTACGCACTGAGCGTCATTACGTCTCGGGCCTTGCCCGACGTGCGTGATGGCCTCAAACCTGTCCAGCGGCGTCTACTCTACGCCATGTTCCAGAACCTGCGCCTAGGCGGAGATGCCCGGCCACGCAAGTCTGCCGCGGTCGTTGGCGAAGTATTGGGGAAATATCATCCACACGGAGATCAAGCCGCTTACGAGGCAATGGTGCGCATGGCCCAGCCATTCTCCCTGCGCTATCCACTTGTACAAGGCGAAGGCAACTTCGGCTCGCTCGACGGCGATAGTGCTGCAGCAATGCGCTACACCGAGGCTAAGCTCGCGCCTATCACGGAGGAATTGTTTCGTGATCTGCGTGGTCAGACTGTTCCTTTTCGCCCGAACTATGATGCAACCCTCGAAGAGCCGGTCGTTTTGCCTGCGGCCATTCCCCAACTCTTACTCAATGGCTCCAGCGGCATTGCCGTTGGCATGGCGACCAATATCCCGCCACATAATTTCAGCGAGGTGATCCATGCGCTTATCGCGATGCTCGACGAGCCTGAGATCACTACCGCAAATTTGCTCAAGTACCTTAAAGGACCGGATTTCCCCACTGGTGGAGAGATTCTCACCAGCAAGCGTGAATTACGAGAAATCTACGAGACCGCCCAGCGCACAATCAAACTCCGTGGCACATGGCGAGTTGAAACGTTGCCGCCCGGGAAACAGCAGATCGGCATCACATCTCTCC
>CAZAYE010000057.1:0-10444 GCA_964489255.1 uncultured Enterobacteriaceae bacterium | reverse complement strand
TAATCATTACCGCGTTGTAGCCAGCCTCCCAATAGTTCCGGTGATCGGACCAGTCGACTCCCGGCAAGAATCTGGGGGCGTTGATGGAATAGACCGGCAGCGGTGAGGCGCGACGCATCGCTTGCTTCACGCAACGCACGACCGATATCTGATCGAGTTTTCCGACGATGGCGATAAAGTTGCCCTGCGACGGGTAGAATGCCGCAAGGAGAGACAGAGGAAAGCTTTGGCTGTGAGGAGCGTCGGTGAAGTAACCGATCATCTCTAACGAGAACATCACGCGGACCGAAATATCCTGCTTCTTGAGCGTTGCTACATGGACTGCGCTGCCCATCCGGCCTGTGCGGAAATAGGCTGATTCTTCCAAGGTAAAGGCGACGAGTTCGATACAGACCGGCAGCGAGGTTTTGCCGAGCAGGTGCCCCAGTTCGATCACGCCTGCGACCCCACTGGCGTTATCGTCGGCGCCTGGCTGCGGACCTGCTGTATCATAGTGGGCACCAACGATGATACGTTCTTTTGTGTCGGGTCCGAAGAGAGCAGTCACATTTCGATATGTTTGGCTGTTTACTGCGTACCCCTGTTCCGATGCTTTCCCTCCTGCCTGCTCGAATTCCCGGTGGATGTAAGCAGCGGCACGATCCAGATTCTCAGGATGTTCCGCGTCTCGTGGAAAGAACGTCTCGGATAACATGCGGACGTGCGTTTCGAGCCGTGCTGGCTCAACTGACACTGGGCTGTTTCCTTGTATGCTTGAAAGCGAGGGTTGTGTCATCCACGCCCATGTGGTGATCAGCAGGCTTAAAAGCCCTAAGGTGACGAGCAACATCGTGGGGTCAGGACTCCAGCGACGGAGCACGGGAGAGAACACGCCAGTAGATCGCTAAGTTTATCGTCAAGGCCACAAGACCAAGTGCTATCTGGAGATTACGGGTAAGACTCTCAGGATAAAGGATCGAGAGAAGGTAGTGCTCGACAAAGCTGCCCCTGTAGCCGGCTTCGGTACCCATCTTGCGGAGCCAATTTTCGAGCGGAGTGAGGGGGCACGTCCAGCCGGCAAACTCAATCAGGACTCCCCAGGCGGCTGCCGGCAGGTGCAACTTTATTATCGAACGCCAGCGTAACGCCAACAGACCTCCAAGCACCACAAACAGTACGAAGCCAAAGTGCACGACCACCACGAAATCAGCCAGAATGCGATATGCCATCCCAAGGTGCTCGGTGTAAAAAGATCTGGTCCTAGAGGTGCTCTGAGCCTACCGGCGGCTTCGAACTGACCGGGTTGCAAGCCCGTACGCTTATTGACAGCACTGCGTGAGTTGCCTGCATGTACGTTTACAGATTCAACGTATGCCGTAGAGCTGCATCAACGCCAGTCATAGACAGCCTGCCGATGACGCGATCAATCGCGGACTCGGCAATCGTGGCGAGGTTATCAGTCATCACCGCAGAATCGGTAAGCAAACCAGACTGCTGGCCTTCTGGTGTGGACCGAAGAACAGTGACACGGCTCGGATGATCGGCACGAAACAACTTACTGGTAATCATCGCGACGATGACCTGGGATAATCCGGTCTGAAGGTTATCCGCTTGGACTATAAGTGCAGGGCGGGACTTTGCTGTCCGTAAATCGGAGTGCGGAAAGAGTACCAAGACGACGTCACCGCGCTTATAGTCTGGCTTTAGCGGCGTCATAGTCATCGTAGATGTCCATCTCTGGACTTTCCCAGTCTTCAGCAAAGGTCGCCAGTCGAGCACGTAACTCGGCGGCTTGTGCCTCGTCAATCCCGCGCGCTCGTAAATCAACAGATCTTGGTTCAAGAAACGTCACGATGACGCGCGTCTCGTCGCGTACATCGCTGGGTGTTTCTACCAGTTCGATTTTGCCATGACGATAGACACCTTCAATGGTCTTGAGCATGAAAAGTCCTCCTTCTTAAGGGAGTCCGTGTTGATTATCTCATATAGGCACCTATACGTGGATCCTGATCGATTTTTCCTCGCTCGTAAAAGTTCCATGTTCTTCGTCGCCAGGTGGTGAGGCATGTTGCCAAGCTGGCAGGCCGTGAGCAAGATGCGACTTTGCCTACAGGCTTTGCCGAGACAAAAATTCTTTCAACACTTTGAGGAACGACTCACGGGCCGAGGTCACAAATCCGTGGCCTGCATTGTCGAAGATAGCGAGTTCGGCACCCGGAATCTCCCGAGCCAGGATCTCAGAGTTTGCCGCGGGGATCAACACGTCATCGCGGCCGGTTGCTACCAAGGTCGGCGCTTTGATTTCTTTGAGCTGCTTGAAGACTCTGAGTGTCATCGTGGCCTGGAAGTGGCGTTCATAGGCGAAGCGTGGGGTCACGTGGGCAAGCACTCGGGGAAGCTGCGCTTCCAGTTCGGCCCGATGTTCCCGGATGAACTCTTCAGAGAACGAGAGCTGCCAACCTTGGCGGGCTGCTTCTTCCGGGGTCTGACCAGCCCGACCTTCCAACGCTTTGAGCGATTCAGGCGGGGCAGAGACGGCATTTTTGCCACCGGGCGTGGTGCAGCCCAAGATCAGGCTCGCGACGCGTTGTGGATAGTGAATTGCCATTTCCTGGGCGATCATGCCGCCCATCGACACACCACATACATGCGCACGCGGAATATTGAGAGTCTCCAGTAGGCCAGTTGCGTCGCTCGCAAACATGGCGATGGAGTACGGCGCATCGGGCTTATCCGAGAGACCGGTGCCGCGATTATCGTAAGTAATGACCTGATGAGTCTTGGTCATTTCTTGAACAAAAATGGGGTCCCAGGCAGCAGCTGGCGCACCCAGCCCCATGATGAGTAACAAGGGTTGCCCCTGACCTTCGATCTCATAGTGCAAATTCATGCCGTTGACTTGAGCGTAGGGCATAGGTTCTCCTTTCAGTTCTCTCTTTTAGAAACCGACAGCGAGCAAGCCCAAGAGTACGATTTTTGAACTTTGCCTCTAGATTCTTCTGCCAAAGATCAGGTGGCTCTAGGATATGACCATCCGCGTCGATGCTTCTCCCGAGCTGCATAATGCCTCTCCTTTTTTGATGAATTTTTTTCTTCTCGGCTCGTCGAACTTAACAGAAGAGAAAAGCAGTTTTCCTCCTCCCTCAGACGCCCCCTGTTTTTCTCTTCTTGTCTCCTCCCTTCCTTGCCCACGGCCGAAGAGCGTCATGCTCTTCGGCCGCCTCTTCTTTTGAGCAGCAGTTAGTAAGCAGAATTTCTTCGTGTTGCTGGCACTTTTTTACATCGTAAGGTTGTTTTGCTCACCCACTTTCATTTCTCGGGAGGGTCACCGTGAAAGTGCTTCCCTGGCCGAGCGTACTTTTTACACTGAGATTCCCTCCCAGGAGATGGACCAGTTTCTTACTCACGGCTAAGCCTAACCCTACACCGTAGGAGTTTCCTCGCTCGATTTGCTGGAATTCATCGAAAATGCGCTCTTGGTCTGTCGGATCAATGCCGACTCCAGTATCTTCTACCCAGATCTCAATGGCATGATCTGGAACGCGGGCACCCACTGCGATATGACCAGCCGTAGTAAATTTCACCGCGTTTCCTAAGAGGTTATCCAAGATTTGGCGTAGGCGAGCCTTGTCTGTCGTGATGGTAGGAAGGCTCGTGTCTCCCTCTCGCCAGAAGGATAATCCTTTGTCATGAATTGTTTTTTCCCACTGGGTACAAGTGTCTTGCAGCAGCCTTTCGGTGTCCACGGGCTCTCGTTGGACGTGAAATTCGGCTCGTTCAATGCGGGCAAGATCAAGCAGGTCGTTAATCAGGGCAATTAAATGGAGGACTGATTTTCGTACCCGATCCAGAATCTCTGCCGTTGCGCGGTCAACCTCTCCAATCACTCCCTCACGCAAAAGATCGATGTAGCCAAAAATGATGTTAAGAGGGGTACGGAGCTCGTGGGAAACGCTAGCGAAGAAAGCAGATTTCTGCTGATTCGCCTCCTGCTCGCGGTGCAAAGCGCCTTGCAGTTGGGTATAGAGTTGCGCGTTGGTGATGGCATGCACAGCTTGATCAGCCAAAGCTTGAAGAATCCGCTCATCGTCAAGAGAGAAAGTCCGGGAGGCAGTAGTTAATACCACCAGAGTCCCCCTTGGTCTCTCTTCTTGCCATAAGGGGACTGCAAGAAGGGACTGGAGGGTGGTGCCCTCGGCCTCACGGAGCCGTCGGATCAAGGGCATATTCTGCTCCCGGATTCCTGTGTAGCGCACTGCGCGACGTTCTCGTATTACCTCCCCCGTCAATGAGTCTGCGAGAGAGGTCCGGAATCCCCGCCACTGAGCAAGAAGGCCAGAGGCACCAGCGATCTCTACCTGATCGTCGGCTACACAAAGACTCAGGGTTGCTGACTCACAATCGAGCAAGCGGGCTGCTTCCTCAGTGACGAGCTTGAGGACCTCTTGCAGATTCAATGTAGTAGAAATGGACTGCCCGACACGGCGCAAGGCTTCAGATTCGCTCAGATGGCGCTCTTGTTCACCATACAGACGAATATTCGCCAGCGCCTGAGCAGTCTGATCAGCGAGAAGTTGTAAGAGTTCTTCCTCATGG
This sequence comes from uncultured Enterobacteriaceae bacterium, assembly GCA_964489255.1. GTDB lineage: Bacteria > Desulfobacterota > Binatia > Bin18 > Bin18 > CAZAYE01. Next base: position 5,869 of record CAZAYE010000057.1, on the reverse strand, counting down.
GGTGGGATGCTGGCACGCTGAGTCTGCCAACATGCCAGGAGGACCCCCATTACCCGGTGGGCGGCTCGGAGTGGTACGACCAGGAGCGATATATATCTCAGGTCTGCTAAGAGCTGAAGGAGCTGTGCAGTCAGTGGAGGGGTGGAGAGGTTAGCGACGTAGACAGGCCAGCCGACCTGAAGAATCTCTCGTGCGAAAGCGTCCTCAAGAAGAATCCGCTGACGGTGCAGAGCAGGGTCCGTTTGGGTCCAGATTTCTAATTCCTGCCTTTCGGGGGCTAAAAGTCCTATTGCAATTCCTTGAAGCTGACAGAGTTGCTGTGCGGCTCGGGTAAGTGGCGGGAGGAGGAAAGACCGATCAAGCGTAGAGGTCAATGCTCGGCTAAACTCTTGTAAAACCTCTGCTTCAATTATTTTCTGTTGAAGCTCCGCGGTCTGTTGGGAAAGCTGTGCACGCTGGGTTTGCTGCCAAGACACCCCAATCAGTGAAACCACTATGCCAGTGCCGAGGCCAATGTAGGAGGCTATATAGTCCATGGCGGCGGGGGAGAAGAGACCTGGCCAGACGGCAATTGTGTAACTGCACAGAGCGACTAGGCAGAGGAAGCTTTGTGCTTTCAGGCTCCAGGGCAAAAAAAGCCCTGCTCCGAGCACAAGACACACTGGCATCACGACTAAAACAGGAGCAGCCGGACGCAGAAAGCCCAGCAAGATCGCAGCGACAAAGACAAGGGGGCCCAGGGGAGGTACTCCTCGTGCTGTTGATCCTCCAGAAAAGAGCGAGAAACGTTGGCCCATCACCTCCCCTTTATTTTGCGAGGTTGGCCTTTTCCGTTACGAAAAGCTGGGACGGCAATATTGCCGCACCTCGATTGTTAGTTCCTCTTCTTGCTGTCGGATGACAAAGAAATGCCACAGGCGATCCCTCTCGACCGTGAGGCCCGCTTCGGAGCAGCAACGGACTAGCACACGGAGGTGGTGTTCGGCAAGGTAGGCAAACGACAACTGTGGGTCGTCGGCCGAACAGTACGCCGGGATCAACTCTTCTGCAGGGAGCTTGGCTACGATGCGCTGCAGGGCTCTCATCAGGCCTGAAAGGAAAGGAGTGAAAGCCGGGAAGCACTCAGTAAGACTGCCGCGGAGAGGTTCCTCTGGGAGGGCAATTGCCGTCTTCGTGTCCAGTAAGCCTCGCAACAAGGCGTAGTGCCGTGGCTCGGCGAGGTCCGTGCGCCAACTCTTGAGCAAAAAGGTCTCCCGCCCATCGGTGACTTCTTCGTATGCAGTACGGCAGGGATCCCATACCGGGCGGTCAGCATAGAACCGATCTTTCTTTTTCTTCAGCGTCGTCAATTGGTGGCTCCGGTGCCTCCGCAGAAAGGTCTCGCGTTCCTGAGCGGGTTCTTCCGCGAGGTCGTTCCCGTGTACCCGATAGAGTGGAACGGTATCGTAAGGACTCATCAGTTGGACTTCGAAGCATGGTTTGCAGTACAGCAGGACCGACGACTGACCAGCTTGCGTCGGCAGGGAAGGGTGAGTTTCGTGTGATAGCATAGACATCTCCTTAGTGGCAGAGGGCTGAAGCTTCCCTTGAGAATGTGAAATTTGAAATGTGGATTGCATAATTCCTGCTCAGTGTGGGAAGTCTCCTAGAGACCGAGTCGAGAGAGTTCACAACCCGTCTCTCAGTTTCCTCCTGTACTGGTGGGCTGGCTTGGGAGGTCAGGAAGACCTTCGTTAGGCACGTTTAGCAAGGCAGTATAGGCTTGCTGAAGAGTTTTACTGAAGGTATCGAGTGTTTGCAGCGAGGTGCGCAAGCTCTGAGAGACCGTATCGAGATCCTGCAAGAAATTGTGGAGTTGTTGCTCCGCCCGCTCTTTTGCCCGCAGCTGATAGGCGTAACGTTGTATGGCGGCTCGTTTGACGGTCTCACGCAAGTGCGGAACGTTAAACGGTTTGGGGATGTAGTCAAAGGCGTGCAGGCGCAGGCCCTCAAGCACCGTGTCATACGAGGCATAGCCGGTGACAACAATAACCTCGATAGCCGGATCGATCGCCTTGATTTTTTCTAGGACTCGCATACCGGAGAGTCCTGGCATGCGTAAATCTAGCAGGACGACGTCAACCGACTGTTGCTCAACCAGGTGGACGGCTTGTTCACCTTCGGTGGCGACCAGCACTTGGTAATCTGGTTTCAAGATGGCGCGGATCGATTCCCGCGGTCCAAGCTCATCGTCTACGACCAGCACAGTAGATTGCTCTGTCATACCTTCCTCCTTGTCCCTATGAAAAAAATAGTCTTTTCATGAGCGGAAATCGGCACTTTCGTGCCAAACTGTAGGGGCCTTAGAAGACCCTTGGCTTTTTTGGGAAGACCAAGTCAAACCTATACGGTTTTTGTGTTTGGAGCGGGGGGGAACGATCCTTGAGGAGGTAGGGAAGAGGCAGTGGGCTCGTTCTTGGTGGCCGCTTGCTCGGTGCCGTCACAGGTTGCATTCCGGGAAGACGCATCAGACACCGGTAAGCGAGCGAGAAACCGCGTTCCGCCGCCGACCGTACTCTCGACGTCGATGGAGCCCCCATGTTCCTTGATAATCTGGTGGGTAATAAAGAGCCCAAGTCCCATGCCGCCGTCTTTGGTCGTGAAGAAGGGGTTAAAAATCTCTTCTTGGTGTTCAGCATGGATGCCTTCTCCTGTATCCTGAACTTCGATCTCACAATATGCTTGTCCATTAGGCTCGCGCGACAATGCAGTTGCCACCGTTACCGTACCTCCAGCGCTGGTTGCCTGTAACGCGTTCAGTACGAGGTTCATGAAGACTTGCTTGATTTGTTCTGGATCGACAACCAGAAGAGGCAGAGTCGGCGACAACCGACTGGTTAGGGTGACTTCTTTCTTCTTTGCCTGCCCGGCCAGTAAACGCACAACCTGCTCGGCGAGATCGTTGACCTGCACGGCACCGTGCGTGACTGGGGCGGGCCGTGCGAACGTCAAAAGATCATTGATGAGGGTCGAAACACGCTCTAGCTCGCTGCTGGTGAGTTGGGCAAAAGCCGTACGGAATTCAGGATCGTCGAGCCGCTCGGGCAAGAGTTGCACGAAGGTGTGGACTGCGACCAACGGGTTGCGGATCTCGTGAGCAATGCCAGCCGCCAGAGTTCCCACGGCAGCCAAGCGGTCGCTCCGGGCCAGCATGATCTGAGAAGCCCTTAATTCATCGTATAACCGAGCATTTTCCAGGGCGACAGCGACCTCAACACCGAGGGTCGAGAGGAGCCGGAGGTCTTCCGAAGAAAAGATATCGCGATTCCGTTTCTTTCCTAAAAAGATGAAGCCGAGTAACCGGTCTTGCGCACGCAGAGGTACACACACCTCGCTCTGTCGCTCAGCCAGGGTGGTGGCGAGCTGAACCGCATGCCGGTCTTTTTCTTGCAATGCCGCTTCTTCTCGCACTACTGGTTCTTGTTGCTGCCGAAGAGCGAGGAGAAAAGGATCGTCCGAGAGAAATCGTGCCTTGTCTGTATGGATGTCTACATAGGCACCACTCGCTGACTGGAGTCGGTAGACTGCCACGAAGTCGGTTTGCAGGGCATCGGCAAGCACCTCGCGTAGTCCTTCGACGAGTTTCTCTTGATCGAGCACGTGAATCATCGTCTTTTGGAAAGCACTGAGAGCTTGGAGGGAGTCGTATTTTTGGCCCCACAGTATGCGGCGGGTCCACACTTCGGAGACACGGAGCAACCACGGGAATACGAGACCGGAAAGGACAAAGACTGCCAAAGCAAAGAACAGTAAACGCGTGTCACTAACGCCGTAGATCTGTTGTTGTACGGCGGCGGTCAGCAGCCAGAGCGGTGACAGCCAGAGGATCAGTGCAACCACACTGGCGGTGGTCTTCGTGATAATGAGTTCCAGGTCTAGCAGGCGGTGTTTGACGATGGCGTAGGTCAGGGCACCACAGAGAAAGACGTTCCCGAGGTTGCCCAGGGGGTAAATGGGAACCCCATAGATCGGCAGGAAGTTGGTGAGTCCTATCGGCAAAGCGACAGCGAATCCTAGGAATACGATCTTGAGCTGCTGGCGCTGCCGTGTAGACTCACTGACAGCGAGACCCCGCACGAGTTGATACAGGGTCGCGCCAAAATAGAGTACGTCGGAGAGGGTATGGAACTTATACAGGGGGCCGCCGACTGGATAGTATCCCCACGTGAAGCTTTCGAGATGATGCACCAACACCTTCTGGCCATTCGCCAGGCACAGAACAAGAGCGGTCCAGTAGCCGATAGCTAACAAGACGCGGTTGGCCAAGGTCCATCGTCCTGTAAGGGCCAGAGCCAAGTGATAGACAGTTGGCGGAATGAACAGCATGCCATAGCGGAAGATCTCGCTCCACCGCAGCGCCAGCTCGTAATCCGTAAAGAAATACAGCGCAGCAATATCGAAATTCCAGGAGGTCAGGCTCAGCGCGAAAAGGGCAAAAGTCTGGTTGAGCCTTCTCTGCGGAGCGCGCATGAAGACCAACATGCACAGGAACAAGTCCAGTACACCGGCGAGGAGGGGCGGAAGCCAGTAGAGGTGCATGGCTCTACCGCCTTAAAGATGCTGCTCAACCCCTACGCAGCAAGAGGAAGGAATTCAGGCCGCCGTAGGCAAAAGCGTTGATGAGACAGACCTGTGGTGCGAGCGGGCGAGCGTGATGGGGAACGTAGTCAAGATCACACTCTGGATCTGGTGTGTCCAGATTGATCGTTGGTGGTATGACTTGGTGTTGCATGGCAAGCACGGCCGAAGCGACCTGGAAAGCAGCAGCTGCACCAAACGCGTGTCCCATCACGGATTTTGTCGCACTGATAGGGATGGAATACGCCGCCTCGCCGAACACTTTCTTTAGGATACGGGTCTCCTTGCGGTCCCAGTTCGGACAGGAGCTGCCATGCGCGTTCACCCATTCTACTTCTGCTGGGGTCACGTGCGCCCGAGTGAGGGCTTCTTGCAGTGTATTCACCGCGCTCTCGCCACTGAGTTCGAGTCCAAACGCGTCGTACGCTTCACAGCCCAGCGCGTATCCGAGGATTTCCCCGTAAATTGGTGCCCCCCGCCGCTCTGCGTGGGCGCGCTCTTCAAGCACGAGGATACAGCTTCCCTCGCTCACCACCATGCCGTTGTGTGCCTGGTCGAAGGGGCGAGACGCTCTCTGAGGCGCTTCGTTCAGGGTGGCGAGTTCTTGCGTGCGGCAGAGACTGGCGAACGTCAGGGGAAAAAGAGGGCTTTCGGCCCCGCCAGTAAGGCAGACATCAAGGGTGCCATTACGAATCATGTCGGTCGCAACACTGATCGCACAAAGGCTGGACGCGCAGCCGCCGGCAACAGTGAAAGCCAGACCTTGGGTACGTGCGGTGATAGCCACCTCGGCCGAAAGGGAATTCACATGCAAAGAAAGAGTCAAGAAGGGATTGATCCGATTGACTCCTCGTTCTAGCAGGATGGATTGCTGTTCCACGCCATCTTTGAGATTGCCCACCGAAGTCCCAACGATCACGCCGATAGCGTGAGGATTTGACCAGGAGGACTGGAGTTCTGCATCAGTCAGGGCCATGTGAGCGCCGGCAACCGCCAACTGAGTGACGTTCGTCATCCGCCGCAGCCGCTTGAGCTCGATGAGATCTTGATAGCTCGTATCAGGAATTTCTCCCGCGATCTGGCACTCGTAAGCTGAGGGATCAAACCGCGTCAGATGACGGATACCCGAGCGACCTTCGACAAGAGAATGCCAAAACGGCTCTTTGCCGAGACCAAGCGGGCTGATCACCCCTAAGCCCGTAATGACGACTCGCCGTTCCATGCAACATCACTTCTCAGGTGAGAACCGGCT
>CAZAYE010000056.1:0-10446 GCA_964489255.1 uncultured Enterobacteriaceae bacterium | reverse complement strand
ACCCAGGTTATCACACGACCGGGCATGGCCTTTGTCCAAGCTCACGCTGCAAAGTGGGGGTGGCTCACGAACCTCAAGGTAGGCGTGTTTGAACTCCCACTCGGCAGCTCTCCGCGGGTACACAGGCTTTCAGTACAACCGTACCTGATCTACGGGCTCAGTGCTTTTAGTCTCCTCGGTCGTCCGCCACCGGTCCGTGGGGCACGCAAAGACTCGCTGGTTCTCGCTGCAACACAGGTCGGGATAGAATTCAGTGGACGGCAGTCCGCTACCGGTCTGGGCTGGGCTCTAGGTTCGACAACCGGAAGCAACAATCGGGTGGACAACAATGCCAGTAAAGACTTCTACCTGCGCCTGAGTCAGACCTATGGCTTTCAGCACGTCGGGTTTTTTCTCTATTATAGCCCGGACCTGCTAGGGCCGGGGAAGCAAGATCAAGCTTTACGTCTAGGGCCAGACTTCAGCTTCTACTCTCGTCGCTTGCGATTCCTGGGACAGTTTCTCGCTGCGTATGACTCTAACCCTACCGGTCACGGCCAAGAGCTGTGGTATTACGGTGGATTCTTTGAAGGGAACTACCGTTTCTCTCCAGCCTTGGTATCGCTGCTACGGCTAGACTATGCCTGGGCCCCAAAGTTTGATGATACTTCCGAGGGTGGTCGCACCCGTGTGCGTCGTCGGCTATGGGGGGTCACTGGCGGGGGACAATGGCTCTTGCTCGAAAACCTTAAGTTCGTTGCCGAGGCAACCTATAGTGAGAACCATGAAGAGGTGACCGACCGCACGGTGCAAAGCTGGTCTTTCACCGTACGTCTGGTAACCGCCTTCTGGCCGCTCACCCCACCAGGGCTGAGCGGATGGGTGGATCGGAGGAAAAGACGATGACGCGAGTAGTGGTCGGGTTCATGTTCTGGGTATTTATCCTGGGGGTGCTCCCAAGCCAAGCGACTACTGTCAGTGGCACGCTTACGATCGACGGTGTACGCGCTGGAGGAGCGATTGTCTACTTGGAGAGTGATCAGAGCCAGGCGTTCAGCCCCACTCCGACCCACGCGGTCGTAGACCAAAAAGACCTCACTTTTGTTCCACAAGTGTTGCCGATAGTGCGTGGCACTATCGTCGAATTTACTAACAGTGACGACGTGCAACACAATGTGTTTACCCCCTCCCCGGTTGCGGGTGAATTCGATCTAGGCACCTATAGTCGGGGAGAGACGCGGAGCGTAACCTTGAACGAGGTCGGAGAGGTTCTGATCCTCTGTAATATCCATATGGAAATGGCCGCACACATTCTCGTACTGAAGAACCCATACTTCGCTGTCGTTACGCAAGAGGGGAGTTACCAGATTCCCGAGGTCCCGTCCGGTACCTATACGCTCCGGGTGTGGCATGGGCGGCCGCTGCCCTACTCCCAGCCTTTAGACGTGCCGACAGCCAGCGAACTCACTCTTCACCTTCAGATGAAAAAATAACACAGACCGATGACATTCCCTCTCTCCCCGTACCGCTGGAGTATCAAAGCGAAGAGCGTGGCCTTGGTCACAGGGTACGTGTTTGTCTTATGTGGGGTGTATAGTGCTTTTGCCGTGCACCTGTTACGGCGCGAAGCCGCGCAGGCTCATGATCGGCTTCAACAAACCGCTTCTATAGTTGCGGCAGAGCTTGGTGCCTATATTGAGTCTGGACGGCAACGGCTCGCAACCGTTGCCCAACTCCCAGGTATGGTCTATGGCCTGCGAACGATCCAGGAGACGAAAAGTGGCGGTTATATTCCGCCATGGACTACCCTTCACTATCTCTTCTTCAAATCCCCAGTGTTCACTGGTGGTGTGTTTCTTCTGGATCGCGTGGGTAAGGTGTTGTGGACCGAACCGCCTGGGCTGCCGTGGCTGGGGCAAACGCTGGCTGACTATCCTCCCATCAGCGAAATGTATGAAAAGAACCAGAGTCTGATCTCTGCTGGGTTAAGCGCCGGCCGGCTGCTCGACAAGCCTCACATAGTCGTTGGGTGGCCAGTGCAGAATTTAGAGGGGGAAATAGAGGGGATCTTGGGCGGCGTGGTTGATCTCACAGCTACCGAATTCAGCGACATTCTGAAAGCTGTTTCGACGACTCAGGGTCGATTCATCGAGGTCATCGATCAAAACGGTCTGGTGCTGGCCAGTACTATCCTAACTCGAGTCCTCCAACCTTTTCACTCTCAAGAGCAGGAAGCCCTTTTGCTCGCGTTTGCCCCCTTGTCTCAGGCATCCTGGCAGATCATAGCTGGTCAGCCACGAGCGATAGCTTTGGCCGAAGTTTCCCAACTCCAGCGCATTCTGCTGTGGCTTGGTGTTGGTGTAGTGCTTATCGCCATCGCAACCGGGGCTCCGTTTATCAATGGCCTTGTCAGGTCAATCAAACAACTCACCAACTATGCTCAGGTTATGGCCCGTAGAGACCTCTCACATCCAGTCGTTGTCGGCGAGCGCTACGACGAGATTGCCACTCTGGCTCAGGCTTTTGAACGCATGCGGATCGAACTCGAACGAGCGCGAGTTGCCCTGGAGCAACGCTTGGAAGAACGGGAGGAGTTAATCCGCCTGAAGGAACAATTTCTCGCGAATATCTCCCACGAACTGCGTACCCCACTCCATGTCATTCTCGGTTACACAGATTTGCTCCTCGACCAAGAGCTGAGCGATGACTGGCACAATGCCTTAACCCGTATTCGCGCACAGTCTGAGCATCTCTTTCACCTGCTTACCGATCTCATGACTCTTTCCGGATTGAACACTGGGAAAATCTCTTTGCAGATCAGTCCGGTCATAGTGCCTGACCTCCTGGTCCGCCTGTCCTCGCTCGTAGACCGACTCAGGCAAGGGAAGGGTATCGAGGTTGTGTGGGATTGCCCTCCCTTCTTGCCCTCTATTGAGACCGATGCCTTACGGCTCGAACAAATCCTGACCAACCTCATTACGAACGCCGTGAAGTTTACCCCGCGGGGAACAATTACGATCCGTACTCGCTACACAAAGGCACAGGGAAAAGTTCTGTTCGAGGTGTCGGATACTGGCATCGGAATTCCTGCACATGAGCTTCCTCACATCTTTGATGAATTTCGCCAGGTTGATGGCTCGATAAGCCGTTCCTACGGTGGCATGGGGCTTGGGCTCGCGCTAGTGAGAAAGTTAACCATGCTTCTGCAAGGCGAGATGACTGTTGCCAGTCAAGTTGGGCAGGGTTCGACTTTCACGGTGGCTCTCCCTCTTCGGTTTGCCTCCTGACGTTTCTCATAGCCGATTGCTGACAGTTGATCCCTTCCTTTGTATAGTGCCGGCTATGACGCAGCAGACTTACCGTGTCGGCGTGGACATTGGTGGAACTTTTACTGATATTTTCCTCTTCTCCGAAGAGGGAGGAACGAACGCGATTGGCAAAGTCCTCACGACTCCGCATGACCCTGCGCTGGCGGTGGTGAACGGGCTGCGTGAGCTCTTCGCTGAGCATGGGATCGTTCCAACTGCAGTGACCCATCTAGTCCATGGCACCACTCTCATCACCAACGCCATCATCGAGCGAAAAGGTGCCAAGACCGGGCTTATTACGACCAAGGGCTTTCGCGACGCTTTGGAGATCGGTCGTGAACGACGCTACGATATTTACGACATTTCTCTCGAAAATCCTGAACCACTAGTGCCCCGCTTTCTGCGGCGCGAAGTGAATGAGCGGCTGGATAATACCGGTCAGATCGTCACGCCACTCGACCCCAACGAGGCGCGAGAAGTTATCCGTGGCTTGGTGGCTGACGGAGTCGAGGCACTGGCGGTTTGTCTATTGCATTCCTTCCGCAATCCTACGCACGAATTGCTCATTAAGCAGCTTATCACTGAGCACTTTCCGCGCCTCGCCTGCTCGCTGTCGTGTGAGGTGATGCCCGAGATCCGTGAGTACGAACGTACTTCGACGACGGTGGCCAATGTCTACGTCAAGCCGTTGGCGCAGCAGTATCTGAACAAACTCAACGCTGACCTGCGTGCTTTAGAGCTGCCGCGTGATATGTTCGTCATGCTTTCAAACGGTGGTATCACCAGCTGTAGCGTTGCGGGTGAGTATCCCATTCGTCTGATCGAATCCGGCCCTGCGGCTGGCGCCTTAGCTGCGGTTTTTTACGGCACGCGCAAAAAACTGGACCGAGTCATCTCCTTCGACATGGGTGGAACGACTGCGAAGATTTGCCTGATCGATCACGGCAAGCCGCTTTTGACGACAGATTTCGAAGCCGCGCGGGTCTATCGCTTTAAGAAAGGCAGTGGCCTGCCGCTCAAAGTGCCGGTGATCGAAATGATTGAAATCGGTGCTGGTGGCGGCAGCATAGCCCGCGTGGATAAACTCGGTCTGCTCAAAGTTGGTCCGGATAGTGCCGGCGCTGAGCCTGGACCAGTGTGCTACGACCGTGGCGGGGAAGAACCGACAGTGACTGATGCAGACTTGGTGCTCGGCTATCTCAGTCCAGACTATTTCCTCGGCGGGAAGATGCGTCTCAACCTGGAGAAGGCCACACACGTGATTGAAGAAAAGATCGCCCGGCCACTCAAGGTCGATCTCTTACGTGCAGCCTGGGGTATCCATCAGGTGGTAAATGAGAACATGGCGAATGCTGCGCGGATTCATTTGGTCGAGAAAGGGCGCGACCCGCGCGATTACAGCCTGATTGCTTTTGGGGGCGCTGGTCCGGTGCATGCGTATCGTGTTGCCGAGCGACTCAAACTCAAAACTCTGGTGTGCCCGCTGGCTGCGGGTGTAACCTCAGCCTTTGGTATGCTGACTGCGCCGTTGGCTTTCGATTTCGTGCAGAGCTACGTCACTTCTTTGTCGGATCTCGATTTTGCTGTTCTAGAACGCTTATACGCAGATATGGAAACGCGCGGCCGTGACTTGCTAGCCGCAGCCGGCGTTGAGGGAGAAATCACGCTCACTCGCTCAGCGGACATGCGCTATCTGCAGCAAGGCTTCGAGATCCGCGTGCCTCTCCCGCCAGGTCGACTCACAAGAGATGACCTCCCTGCCTTACACCGTGCCTTTGCCGAAGAGTACGAACGGCTGTACAAACGCCTGAATCCCGGTGTGGAAATCGAAGTGGTGAACTGGCGGTTAGTGGCCTCGGGGCCCCAGCCGCAGATTACCCTCCGAGCGCCAGGAACAGCAGGAAAAAGTCTCGCGGCCGCCCGCAAAGGTGAGCGGCCGGTATATATGCCCGAACACAACGGCTTCGTACCGTGCAGCGTCTACGACCGTTATTTGCTCCCGGTCGGAGCGAGTTTCTCTGGCCCGGCGGTGGTAGAGGAACGGGAGTGTACGGTTGTCATCGGCCCCAGTGCCCAGGCGAGTGTGGATGAAGAGCTGAATCTGGTGATTGCGCTCTAACCGTCTGCTGGTGGCGGGCTTGTGGGATAAGAAGATCTAAGAGAATGTTCGTGTCGAGAGCTGAAATCACGATCCGCGCAGTTCCTCCACGACCTCGTTGGGATTCTGGCCGCGTTTCTTTTTGAGGTAGCCAACATATTTGTCAAACGGGGAAGTAAGAACTCGTTTCGTTACCAGGAATCCCTTCTCTGTTTCTTGAAACTCAATCTCATCCCCAGGGCCGACTCCCATCCGCCGACGAACTGCGAGAGGGATCGTCACTTGCCCTTTTGCTGTGACCTTCGCTTGCGCCTGCTTGCTCATAGCAATAAGTGTTGATTGAATCCTGATACAGCGCAAGACCTTGGCGATACTAAATTCTTTTAAAATCGAGCGGCTTACGGCTGAACAATCTTTTGCGCGTCACAACGTTGGCATCAGTATGAGGGGTGGATCGTGCTTCCAGGCTGATGTTGACAGGGATAGGCCGAGAACTATATCTCTCCTGAGAGGGAATTTCCCTAGGGGGACCATGCAAAGGCAACGAGACGCATTCTGTACCCTCCTTGCCCTCCCTCGCTGCAGCTGATTGCTGGGGAGAGAGATGTCGAGTGTTCATTTATTATTGGTGCGGCACGGCGAGACGGTGTGGAACCAGGAAAATCGTTGGCAAGGGCAAGCTGACGTCCCACTGAGCGAGACCGGCCGCGCCCAAGCCTGGCGCCTGGCCCAACGATTGCGCGCCGAAGGACGACTAGTGCGGACGATCTACGCGAGTGACTTATCCCGAGCATACCACACCGCGGAGATCTTGGGCGAAGTGCTCGGAGTGACTCCCACACCTGAGACAGCGTGGCGCGAGATGGATATTGGCGTTTGGAGCGGACTGACGACCGCAGAAGTCATTGCTCGCCACGCCACCGAATGGGAGCGCCTCCGTGCTGGAGAAGACTTGCCGCGTGGTGGAGGTGAAACATTTGCCCAGTTTCAAGAGCGGCTCTTACACTCGGTCGAGCGGATCTTAGAAAAACATGCTGGGGAACAGGTCGTCATTGTCACTCATGGGGGGGCAGTGCGGGCTTTTCTGCTGCACTGTCGCGGTTTGGATATCAGCCAATTTCGCCAAATTGATAAGATCGGGAACACCGGCCTGAGTGAGGTCACGATTTCCGTCAACGGGCCAGCGGTGATTCACGCGGTCAATGATATTAGTCACCTGGATGGTCTCGCGCTCTTTGGTGAGGCGGTGGATACCTAAGACGGCGTCTAGAGTCTGGAGTCTAGGGTCTCAGGTCCAGATATAGAGATGAGAGATTGGTTCTTTTCTCCGTCGCTTTTTTCTCTTTTCCCTTTTGCTCCCTGCTCGCTTCCCTACTGATATAAGGTTTCGTTTCCTTGCATTTTCTGTCATCACGCTGGCTGCAGGTCGGCATTAGTCTGGGACTCTTCACTATTCTTTTGCGGTCGGCCAATCTGCGCCTCCTGGTCCAGCAGGTGTTGGCCGCACGTCTCGACTATTTTCTCCTGGCCTTTGTCGGGTACCTGGTCGGTCAGGTGATGTACGCGTATCGATGGCAGATTCTCGCCCGGCCACTCGGGTTTGGCCAGTCACTCGGCGCGTTTACGGTCTATTATTTTGTCGGCATGTATCTCAACCTGTTTGCTCCGAGTACGGTTGTTGGCGATGTTGGCCGAGGCCTCCTCCTCGCCAGCAATGGAGGCGGTATTGGTCGAGCGTTGCAGTCAGTCGTGGCTGACCGAGCAAGTGGTACGGTGATGCTCTTATGGGTGAGTGCGGTTGGATTTTTATTGTTTGGTCCGACCGTGCTACCGGCCGCCTTGTGTTATGGGACGATTGCGACCGCGTGCCTTGTGATCGTGAGCTGGTGGGCCCTCCCGCATGTGGTAGCTTGGCTGTACTCCCCTGAGCAGAGAGTACGCCAATTCGTTGAACGAGCCCTCGCTCCATACCGCCTGCACGGATCAGCCGTGCTCGGTCACGCCTGCGGTCTGTCTTTTGTCTTCCACCTCTTTCAACTCAGTCTGCAGATGCTGCTCGTGTGCGCGCTCAGTCTCTCGATACCGTTCTGGTACCTGATGCTCTTTGTTCCGCTCATCCACATCCTAAGTGCCCTCCCCTTCAGCTTTGGTGGAGCCGGAGTACGTGAAGGCGGGTACGTGGTCTTCCTCGCGTTGATTGGTATTGGCAAGGACGAAGCTATTGCCTTTGGCCTTTTGTGGACCGCGATTGTGTTTGGTTCTGGTGTGGTAGGTGGATTGATACTGCTCGCATCGCCCGCAGCGCAACTCTCTCTCAAGCAGTCAGCCGTCAGCGATCAGCGGTCAGCTCAAACAAAGACTGAGCAGTGAAGAGTGGACGACAAGCAGCGGAGGCGTGTTTCAAACTCGTTCCTCTCAGTTTCCTGCTGAAAACTGAGAGCTGATCGTTTTTCTCAAAAAAACGAGGGCCGAATCAAAATAGTTTCCTCACGTCCGGCGCCGACAGAGATCATCTTCACTGGTACACCACTGAGTTGTTCGATACGCTCGACATAGCGACGGGCATTGACTGGGAGGGCGTCGAGGCTCCGGAGATCAGTCAATCGCTCTGACCATCCCGGCAAGTCTTCATAGATGGGAGTGAGTCCTTCGAGCATCTGAGCGCTCGCCGGCACCTCATCATAGCGCTGTCCCCGGTATTCATAGGCTATACAAATACGCAGGGTCGGCAGGCCGCTCAGCACATCAATCTTGGTAAGCGCCAGACTGTTGAGGCCATTGAGGCGGACGGCGGTGCGCACGACTACTGCGTCGAACCATCCACAGCGTCGCGGGCGACCAGTGACCGTGCCAAACTCTCCGCCGTCGCGTCGGAGCTTCTCGCCTTCCGGGCCAAACAATTCGGTTGGGAACGGGCCACTCCCAACCCGGGTAGTGTAGGTTTTGGAGATGCCGATGATGTTGTGGATAAGTTGTGGAGCCACACCAGCGCCGGCACACACCGCGCCAGCCACGGTATTCGAAGAAGTCACGTACGGATAGGTACCGTGATCCACATCGAGCATCGTCCCTTGCGCGCCTTCGAACAACACTTTACGACCATGAGAGATGGCCTCGTGCAGGTAACGAGAGGCATTCGTCACATACGGGGCTAAGCGCTCGCGCAAGCGGCAGTAGCTCTCGAAGATCTGGTGATAGTCAAGGGCTTGTTCTTTCAGAATGGCGCCAAGGTAGATATTTTTCTCTTGCAGGTTGTGCGCGAGTTTCTCGCTAAAGACCTTCTCGTCAAGCAGGTCAACAAAGCGAATCCCTACTCGGGCCATCTTGTCCTCGTAGGTTGGCCCAATCCCTCGACCAGTGGTGCCAATGCGACCCTCTCCACGTAACCGTTCGCGCGCGAGGTCGATCGCCTTGTGATAGGGCATGATCAGATGGGCAGTCTCACTAATTCTGAGCAGCGCCGGATCCAAGAGACAGCCTTGCTGTTGCAAGGTATCGATCTCTTCTACGAGCACTTGCGGATCAACCACTACCCCGTTGCCAATCACGCACACTTTCCCATCGTGCAGTACGCCAGAAGGAATCAGGCGGACAATCGTCTTCTTTCCACCGACCACCAAAGTGTGGCCCGCATTGTTCCCGCCCTGAAAGCGGACAATGATGTCAGCCTCGCGAGCTAAGAGGTCTACGACCTTTCCCTTGCCTTCATCTCCCCACTGGACACCAACCACAACGAGCGTACTCATGGTGTACTCATCCTTACAACCGAATCAGTTGAGCCGAGATGATTGGCTCCAGGGTGCGCAGCTCAGCCAATACATCAGGCGGCACTTGACCATCGACATGGATTAACGAAATCGCCATTCCCCCGATGCGCTCCCGGCCAAGTTCCAAACCGGCGATGTTAATACCACGCTGACCTAGCAGGGTGCCGACGGCACCGACGACACCAGGGACATCACGGTTGTGGAGCACTAAGATGTATCCCTCAGGTACCGCTTCCAGATAAAAATCGTCGATCCGCACGAGGCGTACAGCTTTGTTACTAAACACTGCTCCTTCGACCAACTGGGTACTGGTCTTGCCAACGACACGC
Source organism: uncultured Enterobacteriaceae bacterium (assembly GCA_964489255.1). Taxonomy (GTDB): domain Bacteria; phylum Desulfobacterota; class Binatia; order Bin18; family Bin18; genus CAZAYE01. The sequence continues at coordinate 965 of CAZAYE010000056.1, read as the reverse complement.
ACGACCACCGCGTTGAGAAAGTCGCTCGGCCGGCTGCTGCGCGACTCGACGATTTTGATACCCCGCTCTCGGGCGATATGCGGGGCATTCACGTAGTTCACAGCGGATTCGAGGATGGGACTCAACAAACCGCGCAGCACGGCTGCGGTGGCTGGCGCGACATCGTATTCAATGATCTCACCGCTGTATTCGACCTGGACCTCTAAAGGCGCTTCGGCGGTAATTTGGGCGAGAAAACTGCCGAGTTTCTCCCCCAGCAGCAAGTAGGGTTGCAAGATTTCTAACATCTTCGGGGTCATTGCCGGGAAATTGACCGCATTCTGGATAACGCCGCGAGTGAGAAAGGAGGCAACTTGATCGGCGATCGCCACCGCCACATTAATCTGGGCCTCGTCTGTGGCGGCACCGAGGTGGGGAGTGCAAATCACTTGGTCAAGCTGAAGTAAGGGATGCGAAACCGGCGGTGGCTCCTCAACGAACACGTCCAGCGCCGCCCCAGCCGCCTTGCCGCTGGTGAGGGCCTGCAGCAGGGCCTCTTCATCGACAATACCGCCACGTGCACAGTTAATAATCCGCACGCCTTTTTTCATTTTGGCAAACGCTGCGCTCCCAATCAGACCACGGGTTTCCTTCGTCAGCGGCGTGTGAACCGTAATAAAATCCGCTTCCGCATACAGTTGGTCCAAACTGACCAACTCAATCCGCAATTTGGCTGCGGCCTCGGGTGAGACAAACGGGTCATAGGCAATGACCCGCATCTTCAGGCCGAGGGCTCGTTCGGCCACGATTGCCCCGATGTTCCCGAGGCCGATGACCCCTAACACTTTGTTGGCGATTTCACTGCCAGTGAATTTTTCTCTCTCCCAGCGGCCAGCCTTGAGTGAGGCACTGGCCTGCGGAATATTGCGCGCCAGGGCCAATAACAACGAAAGCGCATGCTCGGCAGTAGTGACATTGTTCCCTCC
>CAZAYE010000055.1:7557-10501 GCA_964489255.1 uncultured Enterobacteriaceae bacterium | reverse complement strand
CTGTTCCACGTCTATTCTGACCCAGATCGAGACCCGCGGCAGCACACCATCGCTACCGTTTTCATTGCCCGGGCGAGTGGTACTCCTTGTGGAGCTGACGACGCCGCAGAGGCCGCAATCTTTCATGAGCAGTCTTTGCCTACGCCGCTTGCCTTCGATCACGCCAAGATTTTAGCGGATTATTTTGCCTACAAACGCACGGGCCAGAAGCCGCGGTACAGCTAAGGAGAGACTCGTGCCGCGAGCGGAAGCTATGAGAACGGTCGTGGAAGCCGTATGAACAAAGGGCAGGAGAGCACCAATCAGCGTCTGATCGTTGCTGGCATCGCTGGCAATGTCATGGAATGGTACGACTTTGCCGTTTACGGCTACTTCGCGCAAACGATCGGTCAGCATTTCTTTCCCTCGGAGGACCAAATCGCTTCTCTCATTGCTGCCTTTGGGGTATTTGCGGCTGGCTTTTTGATGCGACCGGTAGGTGGTCTGGTATTCGGCTATATCGGCGACCGAATCAGTCGTAGAGCGGCGCTCACCCTCTCGGTGATTGCTATGGCAGTGCCGACTTTTCTAATTGGCATTTTGCCGGACCACGCTCAGATCGGTGTGGCTGCTTCCGTGCTGATCGTGGTCCTGCGGTTGGTCCAAGGTTTGTCGGTTGGCGGTGAATACACAACTTCGGTTGTGTTCTTAGTTGAAGGCGCTGCTCCAGGCAGACGCGGGCTAACCGGCAGTTGGAGTGTCTTCGGTGCGGTTGCTGGCATCCTCCTTGGTTCAGCCGTAGGGGCCCTCTTGACTTCGGTGTTATCGCCGGCTGCGGTGCATTCCTGGGGTTGGCGAGTGCCCTTCCTCCTAGGTCTAGGGGTAGGGCTCTCGGGTCTTTATATTCGCCGCCACATCCCGGCAGTGCAGGTTCGTCCGGGCAACGAAAGGGGCGCACAGTCGCCGGTCATTGAGGCGTTCCGTACTGAATGGCGGGCAATGTTGCGAATCGCCGGTTTCAATGTGCTGAACGCTGTCGGCTTCTATATGATATTTGTGTATGTGGCGACGTATTTGAAGCAAATCGTCCATATCCAAGCGGCCGAGGCGCTCGATATCAATACCATTAACATGCTGGTCCTGCTGTTGCTGATTCCGGCGGCGGGCGCCCTTTCTGATCGTATCGGCCGCAAACCGCTTCTCATCGTTTCGTCCCTTGGTACGCTCGTACTCGCTTGGCCTTTATTTTGGATGATGCACCATCCTCACTTTATGATCATTCTCTTAGGCCAGATGGGTTTTGCGGTGCTGATCGCGCTCTTCCTCGGCGTCGGTCCAGCGACCATGGTCGAAGCATTTCCAGCACGGGTGCGGTGCAGCGCACTGTCAGTCGGGTATAACCTTTGCTTGGGGATACTCGGTGGGACGACCCCACTAGTAGTGACGTACCTCATCGCACGCAGTCACAACGATCTGTCGCCGGCGTTCTATCTGATGGCAGCAGCAGCTATCGCCTTGGCAGTGATCTTGAGCTTGCGCGAGACTGCTCTGGCTCCCTTAAGGGAGTCGTAGCGATAATAAAATGATGCTGCTCTACGCTTTGCAGATAGCGTGTAGATGGTTCACGCTCCGACGGCTAGGCGCTGCTCAAACGCTGCCAGTTCGTCTTCCAAGATGCTGAAATAACGGGCTTGGGGATGGTGAAGGACCAATGCCGAGACTGAAGCCTCAGGCTCCATCATGAAGCCTTCAGTCAGCTGTACGCCGATAGTGTCCGTCACCTGCAACAAGTCAAAGAGTTTGGTCTGGTCCTCTAGTCGAGGGCAAGCCGGGTAGCCGAAGCTCACGCGCACGCCTCGGTATCGTGCCTTAAAGCGATCACGCATGGTCAGGTCGGACGGATCCGGAAACCCCCACATCTCGCGGATCCGCTGGTGTAACAGTTCAGCAAACGCCTCGGCTCCCTCGATCGCCAAGGCTTGCAAGATATGAGACTGGAGGTATTGCCCGGCTTGTTTATACTGTTCGGACAGCTCTCGCACTCCGTCTCCGCAGGTGACGACAAAGAGCGCGAGGTAATCCATTTTACCGGAGTCACTTGAGGTGACAAAATCGCTCAGGCACAGTCCCTCGCCGTGCGTCTGGCGGGGAAAGAGGAAGGTTTCGATTACATCAGTTCCGGCAGGGTTATAGATCAAGATGGTGTCACCGTTGGCCTGGGCTGGGAAGAACTTGTACACCGCCCGGGCACGCAGCAAGTGTTTCGCCAAAACCTCATCTTCTAGAGCGCGCACTTGCCGGTAGAGGTGCTCAGCCTTCTCGTCGCGCTGCTCAAGCAAGGTTGCGAGGTTTCCTTTGAGTCCGAGGTGCTTGCCATAGAGCATGGTGGGATTCAGGTAAGCAAAGATCGCTTCGAGGTCGTAGTCGTGGATGACGTGTGCGCGCAGGTCCGGTGGCAGCGGAATGTCGTGGGCGCGGGCTATTGAAGAGACCCGTACTCCAGACCCAACCTCAACAGTCACGGTGGCAGGTTTGCGCTCTTGCGCGGCAAGGCGCGCCCGCTCAGTCGCAACTTTCTCGGCCAGCAGGGCTCGTTTGTCTGGATTCACAATCTGGTTCGCGAGATCGAGTCCTTGCATAGCATCATTGGCGTAACACACGAAGCCGTCGTATTCGGGCGCGATCTTGGTCGCGGTGAATCGGGCGGTGAGGGCAGCGCCGCCGACCAGGATCGGACACCTAATGCCTCCATTCTTCAGATCTTGGGCAGTGACGACCATCTGCTGGGCTGATTTCACTAATAGACCAGAGAGGCCGATAATGTCCGGCTTGTGCGTCTGGTAGGCTTCAATGAGTGTTTCCGGAGGAACCTTGATGCCTAGATTCACAACGCGATAGCCGTTATTGCCCAAGATGATCTCGACCAAGTTTTTGCCGATATCGTGCACGTCGCCTTTGACAGTGG
>CAZAYE010000055.1:0-7547 GCA_964489255.1 uncultured Enterobacteriaceae bacterium | reverse complement strand
AACAGCCGGCCTACCTCGTCCATTCCCGCCATCAGCGGACCGTTGATAATCTCCAAAGGCTGGCGAGCCTGCAATGCCTCATTGAGATCATCGATTAAGCCATCCTTGGAGCCTTCAATGATGTAACGAGCCAGGCGTTCATCCAGCGGCAGGTCCTTACGTTTGTCGGGTTTGCCTTTCGCGGTTTTTTGGCGGAAGTGAGCAGCGAAGGTGGCAACCGGATCATCACCGCGCCAAGAGATGAGATCCTCAGCTAGGCGTCGCTCTTCCTCAGGGATTGAAGCGTAACGCTCCAACTTCTCGCTATTGACGATCGCCATGTCGAGACCGGCCTTCACGCAGTGATAGAGAAATACCGAGTTGAGCACCTCACGCCCAGCCGGTGGCAAACCAAAGGAGACGTTGCTAATGCCGAGAATGGTTTTGCACTCAGGGAAAGTTTGCTTAATCAGGTGCACGCCTTCGATCGTCTCTTCGCCGGCACCGATGTAGTTCTGATCACCCGTACCGAGGGGAAATACGAGCGGATCAAAAATGAGATCTTCGGCTGGCACGCCGTACTTCTGCGTCAGGAGTTCATAACTCCGTCGGGCGATTTCCAGCTTCCGTTTGCGTGTCACTGCCATGCCCTGCACCGGGTCCTCGTCGATGCACCCGACGACGACCGCAGCCCCGTAGCGCTTGATCAGGGGAACAATCTTCTCGAAACGTTCTTCTCCGTCTTCGAGATTAATAGAGTTGATAATCGCTTTCCCTTGCGAACGCTTGAGTGCCTCCTCGATCACCCGTCCATCGGTGGAGTCGATCATCAACGGCACTTTGACCTTGCGCACCAGGATTTCCAGAAACCCAATCATGTCGGCCATCTCATCGCGGTCCGGATCGGCCAGACACACATCTATTACCTGAGCGCCTCCCCGGACCTGTCGGCGACCAAGCTCAGCTCCTTCCTCAAAGGCCCCTGAAATAATCAGCTCTTTGAACTTGCGTGAGCCAATGACGTTCGTGCGTTCGCCAACCAACACCGGACGCTTGTCTTCTTCGATCACCAGCGGTTCCAGCCCCGCGACGACGCTTCGACGTGGTGCTTGGATCACTCGTGGTTTCTTTCCCGCAAGCATCTGGGCCAGCAGGCTGAGATGGGCAGGCGTAGTGCCACAACATCCACCGATGAGATTGACCCACCCCTGATCGACAAAGCGTTCAAGTGTGGCCGTCATCATCTCGGGGGTTTCATTATAGCGCCCCTCTTCATCAGGCAGGCCGGCGTTAGGCATGCACAGCACCGGAAAACGAGAGATCTGGGCCAGGGTGCGGATATGGTCGGTCATGAATCCAGGACCCGTGGCGCAATTGAGCCCGATGGCGAAGAGGTCGTGGTGAGCCAACGAGACATAGAGGGCTTCGACCCCTTGCCCAGCCAACATCGTGCCCATAGTTTCGATGGTACCGGAAACGACAATAGGCACCCTTACGCCAACCTTACAAAACGCTTCCTCGATGCCAATGAGACCAGCTTTGAGATTGAGTGTGTCTTGGGCGGTTTCCACAATGAGCAGGTCCACACCACCGAGCAAGAGGCCCTCGGCCTGTTCACCGTATGCTTCACGCATCTGTTCGAAGCTGACTCCGCCAGTAACAGAGATAGTTTTGGTTGTTGGTCCCATCGAGCCAACCACCAAACGTGGCTTCGCTGGGGTGCTGTAACGTTCAGCAACTGCTCTGGCAAGCCGGGCGGCGGCACGATTGATCTCAAGAGCTTTGTCCTGCAAGCCGTACTCGGCAAGGACGATACGAGTACTTCCGAAGGTATCAGTTTCGATGAGGTCAGATCCGGCCTGAAGAAACCCCTCATGAATATCGATAATGACCTGTGGAGCGGTCAGGACCAGGTACTCATTACATCCCTCATACTCCGGTCCGCCAAATTCTGCGGCGCTGAGTTGCCGGGCTTGAATTGAGGTCCCCATAGCACCGTCAAACAGTAGGATACGCTCGCGCAAGAGCGCAAGAACGTCTTTTGCCGAGGAAGAAAGTGGGGGAAAGGCAATCGAATCTACCATAGCGGCTGATGATAGCCGCCAGGCTCGACAGAATAAAGTCCCACACGTGTCTTGGAGGTGGGAGCGAAAAGAGGTCCGAGTGGTAAGAGGTTGTCTTGTAAGGAGCGCCCTCCTAGGGGGACGAAAGGCGCTCCTTTTCTCCCTCTCCTTCTGGTTGGGAGAGGGCGGGAGTGAGGGGATTAGGCAGAATTAGTATGGGGAGCGTCGATCGTAATCTTGGTCGTAATATGGGTCAGAACCGCGATCATACCGGCGCGAATCGTACCCACGATCGTAGGAGTCATAACGACTTCCCCGACGCAGGTCTTCCAGTTCACGGCGCTGACGTTCGATCTCACGGCGCTGCTGCTCGAGGTCGTAGGCTTGGGCATTCTGCCGTTGGTTCTGGCCTTCCATCTGGTCGCCAACTGCCGCGCCACCTAAGGCGCCGAGCGCGCCACCAATCAATGCGCCTTTCCCGGCGCGGCCATCGCCCATTGCGCTGCCGATGATTGCGCCAGCACCGGCGCCAAGCGCGCCGCCACCAAGGGCTCCCTTTTCTCGTGCGGTGAGCGGTGCAGCGCACCCACCTAGCAAGACAGCCAGACCTAATACACCAATCAGTTTTTTCATGAGAGTCTCCTTTTCTCTCCTTGGTTGGCGTTCGTGATGACTAATTCTCGATGACTACTTCAACCCGTCGGTTCTTCGCACGACCGGCCGGATTATCAGAGCCATCAGAGCTCGTATTCGGCGCAACAGGATACTTTTCGCCATATCCTCGAGTCGTCAGAGGTGCGTCGCGCACCCCTGCGTAGCTCAGCTCTTGCGTGACAGCTTCAGCGCGGCGCTCGGACAAGGCCAAGTTATAAGCCTCGCTCCCGATTGAGTCTGCATGTCCCTCGACCGAAACACGTCTCTCCTTGGCTCGTTCATTCAGGACCGTGGCGATATGGGAGACCTTGCCTCGCGCCTCGCCGGTCAAACGGTCACTGTTAAACTCGAACAACACGTCAGGCAGATTGACGACGACCCCGCGTTCGGTTTCCCGAGCGTCCAGGTTCCGTCGCTTCAGCTCCTCAATGAGGGTACGGTTCCGGGCGATTTCCTGGCGTTGCTGTTCAAGCAACTGGCCTTGGGCATCGAGCACTTGGTCCCGTTGTTCGATCTGGCGACCGGTGAGATAGCCACCCACAGCCCCCAGACCTGCCCCGATGGCCGCGCCTGGTCCGGCTTTTCCTTTATGGCTGCCGATGATGGCGCCACTGCCTGCACCCAGTAGACCGCCGATGATGGCGCCAGCGGCTGATTTACTCAGACCAAACGGCACCCCAGCTCCCGAAGAGGATGGGGAGGCAGGACGGGAGTAAGGAGACTGCGGGGCCCCAGAAGGATCATACTGGTCACGCGGAGGGGTTGAGTAGTCACGATCGTAAGAAGGATTGGTATTGTAGCTGTCGTAGGAATAGTCATCTCCATACGACAGAGAAGCTCCGGATGTCAGCATCAACCCGAGCGTTAATCCTGCGATGGATCGACGAAAAGAGAGTGCGAACATAAAAACTATTTAACCCCCCTTCTGGTCCTCCGTTCTGCGGCGGACTCTGAGAGCAAAAACACTTGAGAGAGAGAAAAGTTGCGAGTAAAACGCGGCGGGAGAGGAGAGGCTTCTCGCAGTCGTCCGTGGGAGCTGCACTATGATCGGGTGGTCGCCTCAGAGGTAGGGCGCAGATTGTTGAGGAAAGGGGAAAGCGTATAGATATAGATGCTCAGGAGGGCATCTACATAATAAGGAAGGAATTCCCTACCAAACCTTCATCGCTAGCACTTTACGCAAGTTTGTGACCGGCAAACTAAAAGGGGTCGTCTAACCCGAGGCTTAAGCGGATGTGGGTACCGCTCCTCCTTATCCACGCCGTGTAACCTTTGTTTCAGCTACCGCCCCTGGGAGCGCCACTTTTTGTACTTGCGGTTAAACTCTTCTTTCTCATCTGAGTCCATCCCACGATACCGTTCATAGTTACGGCGCAGGCGGTCTTTTTCTTCGGAAGGCAGTTGCTGCCAACGATTATACTGCTCTTCAAGGCTGCGTCGCCGCTCTGGCGGGAGCTTTTGAAAACGGCGATAATTTTCTAGGGCACGAGAACGTTCTCTTGGTGACAGCTCGTACCAGCTCTGATCAACCGCTTCCCAGCGGACTGGTACGAAACTGTGTGCTCGCCCCGGCAGGCTCAAGAATCCCAGCGTGAGAGCGTTAGCAAGAACAACGCCAATGAATACCTTCACAATCAAGGGCCTCATCATTGCGCTTAGCCTCGGCTCTGCTCATTTCCCTCAGCGGGCAAACTCAGAACCGCTTCAAGGTTTTGTAGCTTGTCCATCTTCTGCAACATCGGGTACTGTACGAAAAAGCTCGGATCTTTCAGCAGTTCAGGAGGCAGATTTTCCTCACTCACTAGCTCGGTTTCTTGCTCCTGGGGAGGCTCGACGGCCGCGATTTCTTCGAGGTGGCTCAGCCTGTCCAGGTCAGCAACGATACGGTAATTCGCAAAGAAATCAGGTTTCTCAGCTAACGGAGCAGGAACGTCTCCTATACTCTCTTCCTGCGCTGTTTGCTGGGCCGGTGGCGTCGGAGTCGTAGTGAAGCGACCAGAAAGCAGGGAGCCGAAGAAAACGAGCAAACTCGCTGCTGCCGCGAGAGCAGGGGCCAATCGCCAGCCAGTGAACCACTCCTGCACGTCGCGCCACCAGAGAGCAAAACGGCTTTCCGTTTCTTCCGGTTCTACTAGATGATCTTCCTGCTCCAGTCGGTGCCAGAAGGTTGCAGCAAAGTCGAGAGAAGGAGTAATCCGCTCCATGCCCATAAGCATCTGGCTCACGTGCGCTAACTGTGCTTCTTCCCGCGTACACGCCGGACATGTGTTGAGATGGGCAGCAACCTGTGCCCTCTCTCGCTCCGGCAGTTCGCCATCACGGTAGGCGACGAGGTGGGGTTTGATCGTTTCACAGGTCATAGGCATCAATAATATCTCGCAGGCCCTCTTTCAGGCTCTGGGTTGCTCTGAATACCAGGCTTTTGACAGCTTTCTCGGTCGAGCCGAGGACTTCTGCCACTTCCTGGTACGACATGCCTTCCATCCGGCTGAGTAACAAAGCCATCCGCTGGCTTTCCGGTATCCGTTGCAGAATTTGCTGTATTCTATCGGCAGCTTCCTTGGCTGCCAAGATGTCTTCGCCCTTGGCAAGGGTGGGATCCGGGAGGTTACGTTCCCGCTCTTCTCCTTCAAAATCATTGGGTGGATCAAATGATTCGAGGGAAACACGATACTCCCCTTTCCGTACCTCGTTCAGGCAGTGGTTGTGAGCGATCTTGAAAAGCCAAGTCGAGAACTTAGCTTTGGGCTCATAACGGTGCTGCCAACGATAAACTTGGAGAAACACCTCCTGCGCAATTTCCTCGGCTCGTGCCTGACTGCCAACAAAGCGAAAAGCGAAGTTCACGACCGCAGGGGAGTGTTTATGGAAGAGTTGCTGGAATGCTCCCATGTCTCCCTTCTGGAAGCGCAGCATCAGCTGCACATCCGGATCGTCGTGTGGCGTAAGCCGCTCTCTCTGCTCCATTATCAACACGAAGGCGGGGAAAAAGTCTCACCTCGTCCCATAACTCTGCCCAGCATAGCAAAGGGGTATTGTAACAACCAGACGGAGACGGTAGGGGAAAAGGGCCAGAGGGTCAACTATGCAGCCTTTTTTCGAAGAGCCGCTTGAAGAACATCTCAAGCGGGTTGAGCGTTACATGGGGGGGTGTGAGTTGCTGCGCTTCCCGCGTGAGCAGAGTCCACTGCGAACCGAGTTAGCAACGTTCATCCGCCAGCATGCCGTAGCCATTATCGATCAGTGGATTGCTTTGGTGGCGCCAGTTTTTCCTATTCTGGCTGAGCGCATTCCGCAAACCACCCGGGATATGTACGATGCTCTGCTCCGCTGGGCTCGTCACATCGAAGACCCCGACGACATAGAAACCTACGTGTACCTCCATGAGCATGCGCGCCACGGGTTTATCGCGCACTCTCCCGCTTCTCGCTTCCTGGCCGGGCAGATGAAAGTTCGGCTCCTTATTGTCGAACGCTTACGAGAAACCTATGCCAAAGACCGGAAGAGGCTCGTCGAGCTGCTGACCCTGCTTGATCAGGAGTTTTACGAACGGCTGTTGCATATTACTGACTTCTTTGTCGAGGCGCGTGAGGAGGCGCTGCGCGATGAAGAAGAAAGTCACCGTAAGGCATTGAACAATGCGCCAGCCCCAATCTTTAAGATCAATTGTCAGAATGGGGCAATCCTCCGCGCCAATCGTGAGGCTGAGAAAGTGACCGGCTTCTCTGAAGAGGAGCTGAAGGGCCGACCAATCTGGGAGTTGCATCCCCTCGATGAAAGAGACGAACTCTATCAGCTCTGCCAGGATACGAATAGCCATGGCTACCTGAGCCGTGAAGATCTCCGCCTCGTTACCAAAGAGGGAGAGGTAGTACCAGTATCGGTGTATTTCGGCACTGTTGAGGACCGGGGGGAACGAACCATCCAGGGGATCTATGTCGATGTTTCTGATCGAAAACTCCTAGAAAGCCAACTCATCCAGTCCGAAAAAATGGCGGCAATCGGTCAACTGGCCGCTGGCATCGCCCATGAGCTTCGCAATCCGTTGGGCATCATCATGAATGCCCTCTATGATCTCAGTGAGATTCTCTCTAGTGACAATCCTGAAGTGCGTGAGGATTTGCAGATTGCCAAAGACGAAATTGTGCGCGCCCAGGAGATCATTACCAACCTCTTGGAGTTTTCGCGAGATAGCGGCACGGAGATGGGAGAGGTCAACCTCAACGACCTGCTGCGCAAAACTCTACAACTCATGCGTAAGTACCTGCAGACCAACAACGTGAAGGTTGTCACCTCGTTTGGAAAAGTTGGCACTTGCCTGGCGAATCAAAACGCGCTGCGTCAGGTGTTTTTGAACCTCATTACCAATGCGGTGCAAGCGATGCCGCAAGGTGGGGAGCTACGTCTGCGGACCCAACGCAAAGCCGATAAAACCGTACTGATTGAGTGCACGGACACGGGAGTTGGTATTCCCGAACATCATTTGAATAGCATCTTTAATCCCTTCTTCACCACGAAAGAGCCTGGTCAGGGTACTGGTCTGGGATTGTCGGTCGTGCACTCGGTGATTAAGCGCTACCAGGGGAACATCTCCGTGCACAGCAAACCGAATGTGGGAACGACCTTCCTCATTGAGCTGCCATGCCCCTGTGCGGCGGAGAAACGACGCAAAGACAAGCAGACCGTCGAGCTGCGAGTCTGAGTTCCGCTTTGTTGTGTATCGATTAGTCATGACCGCGCACGTGCTATTGGTTGAAGACGAAATCAACATGGCCAAAATGCAGGCCAAGATCCTGCACCGCAAAGGCCTGTCTCTTATACACATCTCCGAGCCCACGAGACTAGGCATGA